>JAGHBZ010000111.1 GCA_021160705.1 Candidatus Sumerlaeota bacterium | reverse complement strand
CTTCTGCATTTCCAGAGCCTGCTTGGCATCAAAGCTCTCCTGAGCTTTCTCCACCAGAGAGACCACGTCGCCCATCCCAAGTATCCTTGACGCAATGCGGTCTGGATGAAACTCGTCTAATGCATCTAATTTCTCGCCAGTGCCAATAAACACAATAGGTTTACCGGTCACGTGTTTTATTGACAGGGCGGCACCACCCCGTGCATCGCCATCCATCTTGGAAAGATACACACCATCAATCCCAACTTTCTCGTTAAAAATCTTTGCACTGTTCACGGCATCTTGACCGGTCATTGTATCAGCAACCAGAAGCGTATACTGGGGATTGGTGATTTCTTTTATCTTCACGATTTCATCCATTTTCATCTCGTCAATATGCAATCGACCGGCAGTATCAATGATGACTAGGTCGTAGCCTTTGCGTTCGGCTTCCTCCAGACCTGCGCGGGCAATTTTGTGGGCTGGAACACTGTCTCCTCTGGTAAATACAGATACGCCACATTGATTACCCACCACCTGGAGCTGATGAATAGCGGCTGGTCGATGAATGTCTGAGGCAACGAGCATTGGTCTGAATCCCTGTTTTTTGTAGCGGAACGCCAGTTTGCCAGCACAGGTCGTCTTGCCTGAACCTTGCAGACCAACAAGCAATACTACGTTTAACTTCCCTTTTTGAGGCGAGAATGGCTGATAACTCCCACCTAATACCTCTACCAGTTCATCGTGGATAATTTTCACTATCTGCTGGGCTGGAGTAACAGAACGTAGAACCTCCTGTCCGATGGCTTTCTGTTTTACATTCTCGATAAATTCTTTTGCGACCTTGTAGTTTACATCAGCCTCTAATAATGCCAGTCGTATCTCTCGCAACGCATCGCTTATGTTCTTCTCGGTGAGTACACCTTTCCCGCTCAGCTTTCGGAAAATCCCTTCCAATTTATCTGTCAATAATTCAAACATTTATAACGCCTCTATTTTTGTCGGAATGATGAGTGTAATCTAAATACTTTAATTTTTATCTGTCCGCAGATTTCCGATTGGCAGAGAATTGAAATTATTAAGGTTAGAAATCTGCATAATATGTGGATTTCATCCTTTTTGACTAAACTCAACAACGAATTAAAGTAAAGATAACAAACTTGCACCTATGACGACAAGAAAATTATGTATCCGTAAAATTCCGTGGCTGATTTCATCTTTTTTCTATTTACTTCTTTCTTTTTGACCACGAATTAGCACTGATTATCACTCTAATTTTTTCCCTACTAGGGCATTCTATAAAATTGAGATTTCTTATACACGTTTAGATTATCTCCTGAATTAGCGTTAATTCGTGCACATTTGTGGTTACTACCCAATCTTCACGCCCTCTACCTTGTCAAAAGAGAAGATAAGCCTGAGCCTCATAAGTTATGCTACCATTTTCCGATTCCTGGTTTCCTTATAAAGAAATGGATAAATTTCCGCAGTCCACCGTGTTGGAGTATGGGGGAAGTTTTTTCCGTGTCACGTCAAAAGCGGGTCTCTGGGTTAACGTATTTTGAGTTTCACAAGTAAGTGTAGAATTGAAGGCTTTTCGTTTTCCTGGCGTCCTGTCAGGAGTTAATGAAGCGTAGGGCTAAATTTTTGAAATCAGCTGACAAATACTTTACAAAATCTGGAGGTTCGCATATCATTTCTCTGACATTTGAAAATTGAAAACAGGATGGCTTTTTTTATCATTTTCTATTCTCTTTGATTATTTGTGAAGCTTAAGTTTCACTACTATACTATTTTAAACAGGAGGTTTGTCTGTGGCTGAAGAGAAGGAATTTGTAAAGGAGCTCACCTCCAAGAGCGTTGACTTTTCGCAGTGGTATGTGGATGTAGTTCGCAAAGCAGAACTCGCTGATTACACCACTATAAAGGGGTGTATGGTGATAAAGCCTTACGGGTTTGCGCTCTGGGAAAATATGCGTGACGCACTGGACAGACGTATCAAAGCCACCGGGCATAAGAACGCTTATTTCCCGTTATTTGTTCCGGAGAGTCTACTCCGCAAAGAAGCGGAGCACGTTGAAGGGTTTGCCCCAGAGGTTGCCTGGGTCACTCACGGCGGCGACGACAAACTTGAGGAAAGATTGGCGATTCGTCCAACTTCTGAGGCAGTCATCTGCTCCATCTATGCTAAATGGATTCACTCGTATCGAGACCTCCCGGTCTTAATAAATCAATGGGCAAATGTGGTAAGGTGGGAGAAAGTGACCCGACTCTTCTTGCGCACAACGGAATTTCTCTGGCAGGAGGGTCACACCTGTCATCGCACTGAACAGGAAGCCGAAGAAGAAACTCTTAAAATGCTTGAGGTATACCGTGAGTATATGGAGACGGAGCTTGCGTTGCCGACAGTGGTGGGGCTGAAGACGGAGAGCGAGAAATTTGCTGGTGCGCTACGAACCTATACACTGGAGGCTTTGATGGGCGATGGTAAAGCACTCCAGTCAGGCACCTCGCATAATCTTGGTCAGCATTTTGCCAGAGTATTTGATATTAAATACCTTGACGAAGACCAGCAGGAGAAATACGTGTGGCAGACCTCCTGGGGGGTAAGCACCAGAGTGGTCGGCGCCATTATAATGGCACACGGCGACGACTACGGGCTGCAGCTACCGCCTCGGGTTGCTCCTATTCAGGCGATTATTATTCCTATCTTTTTCGGCGAGGGCAAAGAGGTCATCCGTAATAAGTGCACCGAAGTTGAAGAAAAACTCCGACAAGCCGGATACCGTGTGGAATCTGACCTGCGCGAAGTATATACCCCCGGCTGGAAATTTAACCTCTGGGAACTCAAAGGCGTTCCTCTAAGAATAGAAATCGGTCCCCGCGATATCAAGCAGAACCGTGTGGTCGTGGTACGGCGCGACACCAGAGAAAAACTTTCAGTACCCGAAGATGAAATCACCGAAAAACTCCAGGTTCTCCTCACAGACTACCAGAACGCACTGCTCAAACGAGCACAAACGTTTCTACGCGAAAATACCCGCTCTATTGACGATTACGCTGAGTTTAAGAGCATCATTGAAGAAAAGCGGGGATTTATTGTGAGTCCGTGGTGTGGGAGTGCTGAGTGTGAATCTGCCATTAAAGAAGAAACAAAAGCCACTATCAGGTGTATTCCGTTCGGCGATGAACAAGACCCGCAGGGCAAACAATGCATCCGATGCTCCAAGCCAGCAAAATGGCGTGTGTATTTTGCCCGCGCATATTAGTCATCCCGGCAACCTCGTCTATGACCTGAACCTTATTTATGAAATGTGTACTATAATCTTTATTAACGATTCCACATCATCTGAATCCATCAGCTTTCCTATCCTCTTCTTCACGGATGCCATATTCGTAAAAATGTGTTGAAATTATATCCTTCCTGGTTTTCTCTTTATTTTTTTATTCTGCACAGGAGGTGAATTATGCATTTATGGATATTTGTCGGCGTGATGAAGCTTACCTCTATTGATTATTCGCTTGTGGTACTATATATGCTTTTTGTTCTGGTCGTAGGGCTGGTATTCAGTCGCCGTGCAGGGAAAAGCATTGAAGAATATTTTATTTCCGGCAGAGCACTTCCCTGGTGGATTGCGGGCACATCTATGGTCGCCACGACATTCGCCGCTGATACACCACTGGCAGTTACAGGAT
>JAGHBZ010000041.1 GCA_021160705.1 Candidatus Sumerlaeota bacterium | reverse complement strand
GAATTGATATACCGGATGCGAGGTTATGAGCAGGAGGTTTGCTTTTTTCCCTGCGAGCATCACCCAGTTCTGAACCTGCCGTTTCTGTGTGAGGCTCTTAAGCTCCGGCCAGCGGAAACATTCCCATATTTCTGCTCCTTCCCAGGGCTGTCCATACGGCATCCAGATAGGCAATTTATCAGGGTATTTTACCCGACAGAATGGTGTCTCATAATAATATTCACCCTCCAGGGCGAATGGGAAAGCAGTCCTTAATTGTGTATAATCTTTGCCCAACCAATCTATCCTGAGCTCTATATCAATAAAATCTGTCCTCCTGTAAAGAGTCAGACGTTTCTCTATCTCAGCTACTTCTGGAATAAAGCTCCTTATGATTGCCTCACCTCTGACTATAGAGCCTTTTATTGAAACTCCTTTCAGCTCTTCATTATCTCTCATTCCAGTGAGCCATTCCTCAAGGTCAACATTTCTATCCTCAAGTGCATAGGACTCCAGGAATCCATTCTTTACCATCTCCAGCCCATCTTTTCTGTCATAAATACTCAATATTTGTCCTGAAGGGGCAAACCTTAAGGTATAGTACTCATTCTGGATAGATGTCGCATCTGTGCTCACTGCCATCTCCCTTGCCCATCTTTTACCCCATTTGAGATAGTAGGTTCGGTAACCAAGTGAAGGGACATTCTCAGCCATAAAGCCTATTTTAAGCCCACGCAGCTGTCCATCCTCACGTCTTATCTCTCTTAATGTCTCCATCTCCAGCAGATTCCCTTCGTTGTCATAAAGATGAAATACATACATATCTGCCTCTGAAACCTCGGGAGATATTATCTGTCTGAGATTATCCACTTTGACCTCTACATAGTCAGACCGAGGATAAAATGTCGGATTGAAAACCACAATGGGACGCGCTTTTTCTTCACGAAACCTTATTCTCTCGCATATCTCCTCAGTGGCATAAGCAAGTAGGTCCTGGCTCACTCTATAACTCAGACTGAGCTCATCCTTCCTCTCCTGTTCGGTAATTTGGGTGTTAAGTCCGAACCAGTTATGCTCTACCCGCAAGACCAATCTCTCCCACGCCCTTGAGAGCAGCTCAGAGAAATAGTCGTAACTCCTTTCTGTAAACCTTTGCGTAAAAACAAGTAAAGATTCCACAGCCCTGAGTCCATGCTCCCCATACCTGATGTAATAATAGGTCTCTGGCACACCAGTCGGGGTAAAGACCCAGCTGGTGGGCATCTCGCCTTCATATTCCGGCGCACCGGGGATATGCTCCTTAATTGCTTCCTTGAATTCCATAGTGGTGACAATCTTTACTTCTGGCTCGCCTTTTCTGTTCCAGGCATTTACCGTTCGCTCAAGCACCTTTTCCACCTTTGACCAATCACATCCATCATCTATGAGTACTATCTCCCTATCCTTGAGCTGTTCCAGCCATTTTGGAAATTTCTCTCTAATCGTTTTCAAATTTTCACGAAATCCAAGCCAGAGTGACCAGCAATAACCCCCCATTGAGAAGACGGCAACTGATGTGCCATCGGGAGAACGCCAATGAAAAAGCCTCTGTCCCTCTGCTCCACCTGAAATTACGTAAAAATCCACTCCGGCTTTCTTCAGGAGCTGTGGCATCTGAGTGGTATGTCCCGGGGTATCCATACTCCACGCTACACGACTATCAACACCGAGTGTCTGTTTCAGCCACTTCTTCCCAAAAAGGAAATTCCTTGCCAAAGCCTCTGGACCAGGGAAGTTTTCTTCGGTTCCGTGATAAAGTGCCGAGATTTCCATACGACCACTCTTTATCTGTCTTATTATCGCCCTCTTTTTTTCCTCTGGCATCAACTCCAGGTACCTCTTCACTGCATACACATGTTCACAGGTGAATCTAAATTTTCTTTTTCTTCGCATATATTCAACGGCACTATCCAATGCCTCCATATTCATAACTTCGCATTGCGAAAAAGTGCCACCCCAGGAGAGGTCAGAGTGAGAATGCGGTATCAAAAATACCATCTTTTTCTTCATTTTAACTTCCTCCTTTACAAGGTCTCGTAATAGAGCTCCAGTCCAATGAGTCTGGCAACTTCTTCCAGAGCCCAGCGATGTGAGCCGTATGCGAGGACACGATGAAGGTCTCCTCGCCAGCTCCTCAATAACTTAAGTACATCTCCTTCCACTGCTATCTCCACTTTAGTCCGACATCCACGATTTATATCCGGGTTAGAAATTATACTGCCCCAGCTTAATGTCAGGGTCTCTGTCTCCAGAATCTTTGCCACTGTGCAGGGTTCTCCTATTTTAGCTTTTACCTGAAGTGATACGCTTCTATTATCCTCTGCATGACTTCGGATGATGTAAGGATGCACTTGTTTTCCGTCCCACTTTAAAGGGGCAACGCAATGTGCGTGAATCACCGTGCCACGATGCATATCAATTACCGGGTCAGTGATAAAAGATGGAATGTCGGCAAGGTAACGATAAAGCATCATAGTCAGAAGTGAGAAGACATCACCCTCGCAGGCGGCTGGAATACCTTCGCTATTTAGCATTGAGAACCCTACGCATGGATAAGCTATGGAGTCCTTAAGAATATCCGCTGAAAGACAATCTATACTGAGAGCATCAACATTATACTCAGAGAGCATATTTTTCAGCCCAAGATATACCTGGCAGGCGTCTATGATTTCTTCCTCTTTGGGTTCAATTGTATATAGGGCATTGTTAATTAATTCTTTTGCTATTTTCTTAGCATCTTCTCTTCTGGCACCAGTGCAGTATGATTTATACTCTTTACTCCCGACTTTTACGATTTCCGTTCCGAATCTCTCCTTAATCTCATTAAAACCCACTGGTCGCTTTACGATATAGTAGTTAATGAGTTCGCCGGGTCTCTCAGTAATGAGTAGCACTTTGCTTCTTTTAAGCCGCTCGGTTGCATAAATCACACGTATGCCATCTATTATCTCTTTATTGCTGCTACTCATAACGAAGACGACTTTCTCTGCTTCAGGTGTCCGAAGGAGATTTGGTTCATCAGAACCCGGCCAGGTCTGTCCGCTCCAGGCATGACCCGCATAAGGTTTGGATACATAAAGCAGGGGACATTTTTTATTAATCAAACTGAAAATCCCTGGAGTATCAAAACTGAGCGCAAAATAGATGATGCTCTCCCCGGCTTTGACTTCCCGTTCTACAAAATTTCGCTCCTCATCCTTATTGGTAAAATAATGACACACCAGTCGCAGGTCATCTGGCAATAACTGGGCTATCTCCTCTTCTATCTTCTCCCTGAACAGGTTAAGCTCTTGTTGTCTCTCTTCGGTTTTTAATAGATGACCCCATCCTTCGGAGGTTGCCGAGATGATTGTCTTGATTTCCATCACCACTCTCCCCCTTTTACCATAATGTGAATCCCCCATCTATGACGAGCTCATGACCGGTAATGAAAGAAGCTGTCTCAGATGCAAGAAATACCACTGCACCCATCATATCTTCCGGGTCTGCCAGTCTTTTCATAGGTGTCCTTTCAATCCAGTGAGGATGTAACTTCTCCACCTCAGGTCTGAGGTTCATCTCTGTAAGTGTGTAGCCAGGGCTAATGGCGTTGACCCTTATATTATATTCAGCCCACTCCACTGCCAGCGCCTTCGTCAGCATCACCACTCCTGCCTTAGAAGCATTGTAATGTGCCTGTTTCTGCGGATAATTTACTATTCTTGCCGACATAGATGCAGTGTTGATTATTGCACCGCCTTTACCTTGCTTTATCATTATCTGACCCTCTTCACGACAACACAGAAAAATACCTCTCAGATTTATTGCCATCAGTTCATCCCACATCTCCTCAGTCAGTTCCTCTGCCGGTGCATTGGTGGCAATCCCCGCATTATTTACCGCTATGTTAAGCTCACCCATCTCTTGGAGATATTCATCAAACATCTTCTTGACCGAAGACGTATCTCTGACGTCCACATAAATGGAGATAACTTTTCTCCCGGTAGTCTTTGCCAGTTCATCAGCGGTCTTTTGTGCTTCATTCTTAAGAATATCGCCGATGACGACATTGGCACCTGCTTCAGCAAGTGCCTGTGCGTATGCCTTTCCTATGCCTCTGGCAGCTCCCACAACCAAGGCATTCTTACCCTCAAGCCTGAATCTGTCCAGTATCATTTCCTCTACACCTCCTTATTGAGTACGCCAAGAGACCTTGTTCATTATATTATTTTTATTCAGTCAGAATACTCCTGACTTCAGACTCACTTTTGCGTTGATTCATAATATTTTTCAATGACCTTTCGACACTTCTTTGCCGCATCCACTAACGCTTGCTTTGGTGTCTTCTTATGGAATAATGCTTGCTGTACCGCATCAATATTCAGATACTGCCATAACTCAGCACCAAAAGGTACCTCTGGAAAAGGATGTGCATTTTTCATTGCCTCTATGGCTACCTGCCATTTGGGGTCCTTTGTAAAGTATTCATCTGTCCAGCACGCCGGTCTGGTGGGCATCTCATCTGTCTCTTTTGCCCACTGGAGCTGTATTTCCTTGCTGGTAATGTATTTTATGAACTTCCATGCCTCCTCCGGATGTCTAACTCCTCTGGGTATACAGAAACTGAACCCCCCACAACTGGTTATGTGCTTCCCTTTCTCTGAATGTGGCAGGAGTGCCACTCCAAAATCCGTATCAGGTGCGTAGAGTTTTATACTCCTGAAGTCCCAACTCCCGGTGACAAGCATTGCTATCTTGCCAGTATAAAGGGGACCCTGCTCCAGTCCCTGAAACCTTTCTCCGAAAGCAGCAATGGCTTTTGTCCCACCACATATATCGTCAGCGAATCTCACCATCCACTCCAGTGCCTCAATGCCTTCTGGCTGGTCAATAAGAAGGGTTCTATTATCCTCAGCAAGCACCTCACCCCCATTTGCCCATGTCCAGACGTAGAGCCATCCCTGTCCCCAGTTCGGAACAAACCCAAGACGCTCTATTTTTCCGTTCTTAATAATAGTCAACTTTTTTGCCGTCTCCTCCAGCTCCTTCCAGGTGCGAGGCGGTCTCTCTGGGTCAAGTCCAACTTCACGAAACAAGTCCTTGTTATAAAAAAGCAGAGAATTTGCCGATGTGGAGAAAGGTATGCCATATTGATGTCCACCCCAGGAGGCAACCTTCACCCTGTAACGCAGAAAGTTGTGTAGGTCAAAATTGTCTCGTTTTATATATCCGTCAAGAGGGAGCAAGGCATTCTTTCCTGCAAGTACAGGTACGCCTGAAAAGGTGAGTACATCCGGAGGAGTCCCGCCTGCAATAGCGGTAAGTACCTTCTGGATAAAAGCCCCTGTCTCGGAAAAGGGAACAACAAGTGGAACCACCTTGACCCCTGGATTCTGCTGATTGTATTGCTCAACTATCTTATTCATAGCCCGCTGGGCATACTTAGCACCCCAGATATGCCAGAAGGTTATCTCCGTCACACCTTCCGACTTCTTTTTTGTGCATCCACTCGCCATTATCAAGCCTGCAAATATTAGAAGTATTATTTGCCTTCTCACCATCTTCACCCCTTTAGTCCGCTCAGGATGACCCCCCGAATAAAATAACGCTGTGCCGTAAAGAAGACTAAAATCACTGGCAAAATCATAAGCGTGGAGGCAGCCATTAGAAGATGCCACTCTCCACCGTGAATTGTAAGAAAATTCTGCAGCCCAAGGGCAAGTGTCTTTTTCTCCTCCGAACTCAGGTAAATTAAAGGACCCATAAAATCACTCCAGGCAAACTGAAACTGAAATATTGCCACAGCCGCCAGGGCAGGTTTGCATAAGGGCATTGCAATCCTCCAGTATATCCCTAGGGTTGTGCATCCATCTATCCTTGCCGCATCCTCCAGCTCCACAGGAATTGTGTGAAAGAATTGTTTCAACAAAAACACAAAAAAGGCATTGCCAAAAAAATATGGAACTGTCAGGGGTAAAAGCGTGTCTACCCATTTCAACTTGCTAAAAAGGATGTAGAGCGGTATCATAGTAACTTGTGGTGGCAACATTATTGTGCTCAGCAAAACCATAAAGAGTACTTTGCTCCCGAAAAATTTTATCCGGGCAAATCCATAAGCTATTAATGAGGATGACAGGATGACTCCAATTAAAGTGGTAACCGTAATTATCATTGTATTTTTAAAATAAGAAAGAAACGGCATATAAGAGAAAATTTCTATGTAGTTTCTCCACGCCACTGGTTTTGGTATCCACTTCGGCGGATAGGTGAATATCTGGTCAGTTGTCTTAAGAGAAGTGGATATTAGCCACACTAACGGCATCAAGAAGGGAATGGCACCGATTAATAAGATAAGAAGTATTACTCCAATCTTTATCCGTTCTCGCCACTTTTTCTTTAGATAATATTGAGCCATCTTTACTCAGCCTCGTAATAGCCAAATTTTGAGAGATAGCGAAACTGTAAATATGTGACCGCAAGAATAATAGCGAAAAGTATCCATGCCATAGCACAACCATAGCCCATATGAAAGAATTCAAATGCTTGATTGAAGAGATACAGGATGTAAAACCTTGTAGAGTCAAGGGGTCCACCACCCGTCATAACATACGCCTGTGTAAATACCTGAAATGAGCCGATTACTCCCATCACTACCAGAAAGAATATCGTGGGAGAAAGCATAGGCAGGGTGATATGAAAAAATTTCTGTATTGCACCTGCTCCATCAATCTCTGCACTCTCATATAAGTGGTCTGGAATCCCCTGTAATCCCGCCAGAAATATAATTATTGCCCCACCAATTGCCCATAGACTCATTATAATAAGTGCTGGTTTCGCCCAGGTCTCACTTATAAGCCATCCCGGCTCAGGTAGTCCGAGCTTTCGTAGAAACATATTAAGCAAGCCCCATTGAGGGTTAAATATCTGTACCCAAAGCACTGAACTCGCTATTATCGGCACTATACAGGGGAGATAATAAACTGTGCGGAGAATTGCCTGTCCTGGAATCTTTTGGTTTAACATCATTGCAAGCATTAGCGCCAGAGCTGTACCCAGAGGTACACTGAATATCGTATAATATACAGTGTTATAGAGACTCTTCCAGAACAGCGGGTCACGAAACAGGAGAGTTTTATAATTCCCAAGCCCCACCCAACGAGGAGGCTCAAGTATATTATAATCGCAGAAACTGAGATAAAAAGAAGCAATCAACGGTCCAAAGGTGAAAACAAGAAACCCTACTATAAAAGGAGATATGAACATATATCCCTCAAGGTTTCGCCTTAAAACGCTTTTCTTTATCTTCATCTCTCCCTTTCTCCTTTACTTCGCTAAAATGGAAAATCCCTCAATATATAAAGCGCTACATCATCAAACATTGCGTCTGCCTCTGGACCAAGTACTCTTACTCCACACGCTACACTTACAGCACCTTTCGGGACCTGCATATCACAATATACAAACTGCCACTCTCCTGTTCCCACGACCTTTTTTCCTGTGCCGCAAAGACAACGACCCTCCTTATCCCAACTGTCCATATAGAGAACTGCTCCGGGTTTATCTGTCTTTACATAACCGCAGAACCTTATTATTTTGCCCTGAAGTTGATGCACATCTACTGATTGGTAGAATTGTGCGCCACTGCCCGAATCATGAGCATCCTCAAGTCTGACCCTCACGCATCTTTCTCCGCTGTGTGCTATTTCTTTGCCAACAGACCATTCCCATTCTCCTTTACCGTAACCCCAGTGCGACTCACTTATCCACTCCGCTGGATACTTACCATTTCCCTCTTCAAAGCCACTGTTCTTTAACAGATTCCTGCTCTCAATTAATGACCCATCTCCCATTATCTCATCTTCTGTATAATTCCTGAACTCAGGAGGCAAAGGAGCTTTTACTATAACGTTTATTCCCTTCTTGAGAGGTAGCTCCACAAACTCACAGCCATAAGCCTTTAGTTTCACGACCTTTTTTCTTTCTGTAAACTCCTGAGAGGTTAGAATCTCTACCTTTTTTTCTTCCTCAGAGATGTTCTTCAATCTCATCCTCAACGTCTTACCATCTTTTTGGAATCCCATAGAGCTAAGAACAATGTCATCACCTCTGATTCCTATTGGCTCTTTAATGGTAGCAGTATCTCCTTTCTCAATTATCTGTGCTATCAGTGGTTGACGCAACTCTTCTGCCCTTATCCTCACTCTCTTTGCTACTTCATTCCCTCCTAATATCAGCACAAATCTCATTTCATAACTATACTCAGGGAAGGATGCCCAATAAGTCCCCGGGTCGGTTCGGCAGAAACTCCTTTCGTCATGGAATAGAATAGGCAATATCCGAGCGTCTTTGAACCGAACAAATAATGACTTGTCAAAAGCAATCCCCACTGAATAATCCTCTTGACCCTTCGCCAGAATCCATCGGTTCACCACGCTGGCACCCCAGACAAACGGCTTAAGCTCCACATCCCCATATGCTACTCCATAACGCACTTCAGGGTTTTTTAAATTCAGCGGCAAGTCAAGAAACACAAAATGGTGATTCCACCTCTTCCACTCAACATGCATATAAAATTCTACCTCTGCCTTCTCCTCTGATAGTGTGATTTCAAATATGCACTTTCTCTCTTTCTCCTTATCAAGATAACCCATCATTGCTACAGACCTGCGACCATTATGTTCCCATATCGCAACCTCTTCAGGGATAAATAGGCATACCAGATTTCTATATGGTTCTCTATATCCCTTTGCCATTTCTGGAAGTCCCTCTTCATTTATTAAAGGCGCATCTTTTATTGCCTTACTTACACCTATTCGGAGTTTTTCTTTCAAGAGCTCTCGTTGATTTCTTCTATCGTAAATACTCTTTATTTCTCCCTTTTGCGTGTCTATCCTTACCGTTAAGAATTTATTCTCAAGAACAACTACCTCCTTCTTCTGCTCACCCAGACTCCTTTGTCCTATCTTCTTTAACTCCAACCTACTTATTCCCAGAGCTTTTACCTTTACCGGTACGCAAAGGACTTTTCTATTCCCCTCCACTCTGACCCGGGAGAGCCAGCTTCTTTGCTCCTCATTGGTAATCTCATAGAGCGTACCTTCCTCATCATCCACCTCCAGAGCTATCTCTTCTTCTCTCTCCCAATTGAGTGGATTGAAGACGACAACCGATTTTACATCTTTCGGTGCAAATTTTCGGAGCATCTCCTTAAGCATTGTCTTTGTTTTCCCAAGACCCTCCTCCAGCATCCTGTATTTTTCTTTAAAGTTCAGGTTATCGTGGATACCACCAAGATTATGGTCATAGGTGAAGAGGAGTTCGCGCCATATCCTCCGAAACTTGCCCAGTGGAAATGCGTATCTTTGATTAATAGATATAAGTGCTGCGAGCTTCTCCACAGCAAGCAGTTTGCTCTCCAGCTCCTGCTGTTTATAGAAAATCTGAGAAATCCCCGGTGCCGCCCAGGTCCACCCGTCATTTGCCCCGGGCATTGTCTCCTGATGAAGCCTCATTAACGCAGACTTTTCCTTCATTAATTCCTCATAATACTCCCTTGCGGTAGAAAACTTTACTTTTGGATACGCATATCTTTTGTTCCATTCTTTTACTATTTCCACCGTCACCGGGTACGGATATGTCCAGTCGCATTCATCAGGGACAAAGAACTTTTTCACTGGCATCATCTTCTCCACTGCATTCAGCCGATTGAGCATAACGCCTTTGCGCACTGCCAATGCGTCCTTGTGAAAGCCCATCTCCGCACCCGCATTGTAAAGCCACGGTGATGGGCATATATATGCCAGTACCCTCTCACCATCAAGTCCTCTCCACCAGTATAGAGGTGGATGAGTCCCCCTTGACCAGAGATATAGCCCTATCCCCTGACGTTTGAGAATACCCGGCAACTGGTATATATTTCCTGGAAGGTCGTGCTGCTGAACTGTCATAGGCGTGTAATCCAATTCTTCTTCAAGCCATTCTCTTGCACTCTCCACGCACCTCTCCATCCCTTCTCCATCGTAAAGATTCATCGGAAGTGTCCAGAAACTTGATACCTCCAGCCTTCCTTCTTTCAGATACTTCTTTATTCTCCTTTTTTCCTCTGGTTTCCTTTTGAGAAGCGATTCAAGCCCTGCTGTGCTCTCTATTATAAACTTATAATCAGAATAGCTCTCTAAGACATCCAGGGCTTTCAATATTATATCTTCTACCATCTGGCGGCATTCAAGTGCAGAACCCCCATAACCGTAGTCTATATGAGACCCGGGTGCCAGAAAGACCTCCCAGCGGGGCCTCTCCTCAAGGTAAAATTCCCGCTCAGCTATTTTCTCCCCTTGAGTGTTAATAACCCGACATAGAGCTGGACCTTTCTCTATTGGGAGATTGATAAAGACATCATATCTTCCTTCTCCCAGATGCTCGAAACCCGCGGAGACCTTTTTACCTTTTTGCCAGACCTCTATTCTTTTGTCGCCAGTAATCTCCCTGTCCAGAATGACGTCCAGAACCTGCTTTAATGAGCCATTTCTCCTGGCGAAAAGTGGGAAGACATTTATAGCCTTTATCTCAATCCCTTGAGGCACTATGTAGAGCTCCATATTGTCAAACCACCCCTCTCCGCTCCCATAACTTATACGAAACGATGGGCAGACTACTCTCGTCTCCTCCGTAATAGGTAGACTTATACTGAGAAGATGCCATCGCCCATCCGCTGGGCATTCCACCTCTCCATACGCTACTCTTTTTCCCGTCTTTGACCGAGCATCAATGAAAAGATGAGTATTGGTTTTTTTCGTCCTTACCCACCCAAAAAGCCAGAGTTCTTTTCCTATGTCCTCCCTCCTGATTTTTACTTCCTGATAATATTGAGCACCGCTGTCTTTCTCCTGGCTATTCCAGAGGATATGAGCACAGTACTTCCCACTTTGGGGTGCTTCAGGGATAATTTCCCATTGACCTTTTCCTACACCCCATTTGCTATTAGTATGCCAGCCTATTGGCACACCATTTTTCACTACTTCAAATCCCCCGTTTACTATAAGGTTTTTCACCTTATTTGCTACGAGATTTCTTCTCTCCACCCATCTCTTCTCCTCAATGAGAGATGAGCTGGCAGATACTTTCTCTATTCCTTCTTTTTCAGTTCTTCTTAATTTTATCCAGGAGATAAAACTCCGAGTGCTGGAGAAAGTATTATCAGAGTCAGATAATATCCCCACCTCTACTAGCTCATCAGGTTCAGAACCAAGAATTGTCTTGTAATCTTCAACGTAATTAGCCTGAAAGGTGAGCCACTGTCCTTTACTCCTCCAGCCACTACCCGCAACTATTATAAATATCTTTTCCGGAAACCAGGGATTCCTGCAGTAGAACCCCTTCGGAAGTCTGGAACTCCAATTGTAAGAGAGAGTTTTTCCATTTTTAAAATAAAGCATAATTCTTAGTGAGGAATCCTCCGTCTTTTTTTCTCTCTCATCTCCCCCATAAGGTATCTCATCCACTTTAAAACGCCAGATAATCCAGGGATATTCGCTTGCCTTCAGTTTGAGTTCTTTGGCAATGACAATAGCACTTACTTCACTCTCGCAGAGAAGACTTCTTTCCCCATCTTCCTCCACGATTTTATACCAGCTATTCTGTCCCGGATATCCAATGTAGTAGTTCCTCACATACCATCCAGCAGGCGGCATCTCACCGAGTTTGTGGCTATTAGAATCAAAAACTACTATCTCATCCTCTATTGCCCTGCTTACAGAGCAAATTGTTATAATAAGGTATAATAAAATGATAATCTTATTTCTCACTCTCTTTGCTCCTTTGTTTTCTCAAGTGTCCTTACAAAATCCTCTTTATTTCCTACATTCTCAAGTACCAGAAAAACGCATTCTATATTTCTGATGGCAACAACTTCCTGCAACCTTACATATTTGGAATTTGGGTAATATTTCATTATACCCCTCTTTTCTCTCCAGGATTGTGCATTGTAATCCATTTCAAAAGATATATACCCTTATTAGAGCAGAGATAAAGGTTTCTTTGCCTTCTGGAGTAGCAATTCGGATGCTATCGGGCTTAATCTCATAGCTCCCCCTGTGAGATGAGAAAGATAACTGTTGGGCAAAGGAGAAAACCAAGCTAATCAGGGAAAAAAAAGTCAGAATTGATAATAGAAAATTACTCCTCATTGATAATACCTGTTTTTGAAACCGTTTATCAAACATTGTAAAAAAGAATTGCTCATTCTCTTTGCCTTAAACCTCTATCCCTTTACCTATTTCTATTACTTCTTCTTCCCTTACTGGTCCGCATGAACGCCTTTTTACCAGCTCTGCTTGTACAAGTATCCTTTTTGCCTTCTGCTTTGGCTCCTTTATCCTTTCCATTAAGAGCTCAAAGGACATCTTGCCTATTTCATAGGTCGGCTGGGAGACTGTGGTCAGTGGGACATAAAGATAATTACTATATGAGACATTATCAAAGCCGATTACAGAAATATCCTCCGGGATACGCAATCCCACCTCAGCTAGTCTCCTGTAAGCACCAATGGCAATTGCGTCATTACTACACATAATCGCTGTGGGAACCGGACTTAGCTTCAGCATTCTTTCGCAGAAATTATACCCGTCCAGCTCATCTCCTATACTGAGTCGAATTCCTTCTTTCTTCACATCCCGGGCAAAGACAAGGCTCTCATCAAAGGGAATATTATGGCGTCTCAGTGCTTCCTGATAGCCCAGAAGACGATTATTACTCCGTGAAAAAACATCGTGGAAAAAGGCAATCCTTCTGTGCCCCAGTTCAATCAGATACTCTACTGCTATCTCTGCGGCTGGCTTATCATCTACGCAGATAAAGTCGCACTCCGGAATTGGAAGATAATAATTTAGAAGAACAATCGGTATTCCTCTTTTAATGACGCTACGGTAACACTCCAGATTATTGTTCTCCGGGTCATCAATAGGAGCGGCGATGAGACCATCAATCCGGCGGCTTACCAGACTCATTAACCTCTGGGCTTCCTTCTCTTTATCTCCCTGGGAATCACATATAATTACGCTGTAGTTTTCCTGCGCAGCTCTATCCTCAATGCCCTGTACAATCTGGGGGAAAAAAGGATATATCATATTAGTTATAATTAGTCCAATAGTATATGTGCTTTTATTCTTAAGAGCTCTGGCTACCGGGTTTGGAGTATATCCAATTTCTTTTATTATTTTAAGAACCCTTTTGCGTGTCTTCTCTTTAACGAGTGGGCTATTATTCAGAACCCTTGATACCGTTCCATAAGAGACACCTGCCATCTCAGCTATCTTCTTTATGTTGGGTCTTTTTAACCTCTGGCTTTCCAAATATTATTTCCTCCCTGTGGAACAAAGTTGTTCTTTTTATTTTACTTTTTGATAGTATTTTCTTTCAAGTCCTTTGAGATATTCCAGTCCCCTTTTTATCAGTTCATCACTGTTAGGTGCCAGCTCTCGCCAGATACAGGTTGCTTCACGCATAGCATCAGAGACCTCCACAAATGACTCCAATCCTACAACTCCCTGATAGTTACACTCTCCGAGGGCACGATATATTCCTTCCCAATCTACTGTCCCTGTACCCGGGATTCCTCTATGGCTCTCACTTAGGTGATAATGACAGAGTAGATGGCAGACCTTCTTCGTAGCCTCATAAAAGTCATTTTCCTCAATATTCATATGATAGGCGTCAAGATGAACGCCCACATTTGACTCACCAATCATTTCAATGAGCTGAAGTGCTTGCTCAGCTGTATTAATGAGAAAGGTTTCATACCGATTTACGGGTTCAAGTCCGAGTCTCAAATTGAATTTCTGTGCATACTGAGCCACTTCTTTGAGAGCCTCAGCCGACCACTCCCAGTGTTTCTTCTCCGGTTTTCCTGACAATTTCCGTCCAATTGCTGAATAAATTACACCGCTGAAGACCTCTCCACCCATCTCGGCGGTCTTCTCCACGCATTCCTTCAGATATTCCACCCCCCTCTTTCTGACCACCGGCTCATCACTTGTGATGTCGGTTTCTTCTTTAAGGACAGTAGAGGTGACCACGCCAAGTCCAATCTCATCAAGCCTTTTCCTTATAGATTCAGGGTCAACTCCCCTTATTTCCATTAGCGGTATTTCAATTAGGTCGAGCCCCAGCTCCTTACAATGGTCAATGAGGTAAAGACTCTCATTGCTCCAGCTCGTAACCCAGCTGTAAGCGTGCACAGCATATTTTAACATTTTAATAACCCCTTTGAAAAAATATAAAAACAGATACCTTAATCAACGTGTTAAACGGAGTCAATGTGAAAATGAAAACGATAAAAATTTTATGGACCAAGTCGCCAAATATCTCCGTCACTTACCGTCCCATTGGTTGGGTCATACTGAATGATGCCCTCTACACCCCGATTTGCTCCATCGCGAGTCCACATACTATCCCAGCAATCCGGTCCCTTGCTCTTAAGACACCATTGTGAGCCATCAGGTATCCAGGAGATGTGTTCAGCTCGGGCAGTATCCCATAGCCAGGGAGATTGATATCGCGCATCATACCAGTAATATCCTTCCCACCACCAGCCATATTTTGTCCATTTATCAAACGGGTCTTTCAGCACCTCTGCACTGGATATGTATGAGATTGGTGTAGTTAGGTAAGCAAATCTTGCTTGTGTGGAAATCCAGCAATACCCATATCGGGGTTCCTCCCGGGCGCAATCCCGACAGGGAGGATATTGATTATTGTCCACAAAATATGACTCCAGTGCAGTGGCACAGACCCTCATACTCTCCTTTACGTGGGAGACCTTTGCTCTTACCTGTGCTTCTAAGAAGTTCGGTATTGCAATGGCTGCTAGAATAGCAATTATGGCGACCACTATTAGCAATTCTATTAGCGTAAAGGCTTTGTTTCTTTTTTTCATAACAATACCTCCCTTTCTCTTATTTTGAATACTTATGGAAAAACTTTGTAAAGGGGCATTACCTCTCAGGCAGGCAATGCCCCGCTTTTTCTGCCAAATTATTGATAAAGAATCCAAGTGTTTGTAGCACCAGTAGACATCCCGGGAGAAACTCTTCCAAATAGGAGCTGACCCCAGCCCTGTGGTGATTGCTCCGCAGTTCCGCGCTCTATACCCAGGTGTGTCCACACTCCACCGTCGTTATCGCAAAAAGAGACCGTAAACCCAACGCCACGCGATGGGTCAATACCAAGGGTGCTGAAAGGTATCTTCACCTCTATATCGTAGCCATTTGCTGTAAGAGTAGCAGCGGAGGAAATGGCTGTTCTCACTGTATCAGGATTCTTAGTACGATAAACCCAGCAATTACCATTACAGTCAACATTTATTTGAGCATCATCCTCAGTAGCTCTCAGTCCTTCTGTAAATCGGTTGCGGTCGTTCTTGGCATCTATCCAGAGCTCCAGACAATCATTTCGCCAGAGCTGGTCGCCTGTGAACGTTCCTCGGACATCATCATCTGTTACCTGAACAGCCACATAGAGATTGTCATTATCATAGTAACAATAGAGGTTGGCGCTGAAATCAGAGGCATCCGTCAGACCATAGGACTCCCCGGCGTTACCCCAGATACGGGTAAAGCTCTCTGGTGTAAATGTAATCTTTTCATACAGGCGGTTAAACGATGAAAGCTCCCAATCGCTGAGATTACCGTCAATATTAAGTATATGCTCAAGCTCAAGGGCGACAAAATATGGCATAGAGCGGAAATCGTGGTAGAGCTTGATATGTGTTGGCCAGCCAATATAGAGTTTATTGGGTTTTCCATTGGCTCCTTTTGCACCTTTTACAGTTATCATTGCTGGACCATCTATTCTCTGCGTTAGCATAGCGTCGCTTATGTAAAGATGAGCATAACCGGAATCGTTGTGTACCCTCCACTGAGCATCGTTCCATATCCCGGTGTGGTCAAAATATGCGTTATAGAGGTGAAACACTGCCTTTTTCCATTGCCCGGAATTCGTTGTAGCACAGTTTACAGTTGGCATATAATTCCCATCATAGTAGTTATGACTGCTCGACTCATAATGAACACCCCACTGATAACGTGCCTGGTCGTAGTAATCAAGTATAAGCATAAGGTCATTCTCCCACAGACTGAACATAGATGGGTCAGCGATAAAGTAAATGTAATAGTTTCCATTTGGAATATCTGTCCTTATGCAATCGCGCTTATCGCCAGCAGGACCAATATTTGTCTCCTGAACCACATCACCTTCAGAGCCATCCACACCATCAAGCACCACGTGAAGCCCGTTCTCTGTCGGAGTGGGATAAGTCATCTTGCAGGTGGCAACTGGAGGTCTTTGAATATTAACAGTTCCTACCCAGGTATTGGAATCTTCCCATTTTACTGGTGTCACCTGAATAGCATCTACTCCCTGACCTATACCCAGAGGGTCAATGGTTACGTCAAGGTCAAGAAATGAAGTATCCATTGGCTGGTCAAATTTTACCTTTACCTCATAATCACCCGGGGTGCAAATAATCTTCGGCATTGTAACACTAACTACCTGAGGTGCACCGGTCACATAGTTCTCCTCATAGTTAAGGGTCATCTGATACACAGATGTTGTGAAGTTATCGTCGTCCTCTGTCTCATTAGATTTCGTCTCAATAGAATCACATTTCATCACTATCTTGTAGATATACACTCCGGGCACTGGGAAGTTACTCTTGGAGGTTCCTGTGTCAACGTAGAGAGCATTAGTTCCCGAATTGCCAAACCAGGTATAACCACTCTGTCTGCAATGAATATTCTGGTAGACTCCATCAAAATATTCTGGCACATAGGCAAACCGCCAGTCACTGGGAAAGATAAATGCCCATAAGGAAGAATCCGAAGGATTTGCATTGTTTTTAGTCTTATAAGCCATTGCATAAGGTTCTTCACCATTGTTATAGAGGTCATATATATAAAATCCCGGGGTACTGTAAACAGTCTTGCAGACCAGCTCCTTAACATCCGAAAGATTTGCAGCATCCTGGTCAAAAGTGAGCCCACCCAACAAATGCCACTGGTTATTGGGGTTCACACACTGTTCGTCAAATCTGTAAACCCACCAATGTACCACTCTATCGGGATACAC
This sequence comes from Candidatus Sumerlaeota bacterium, assembly GCA_021160705.1. Classification (GTDB taxonomy): domain Bacteria; phylum Sumerlaeota; class Sumerlaeia; order MWCT01; family JAGHBZ01; genus JAGHBZ01. The sequence goes on along the minus strand of JAGHBZ010000041.1, from coordinate 2,809 downwards.
ATCGTAAATCAGCTGGGTATAGATGTAGACATCCGTATATCCTGAAAGGTCAGTTTCGTAGTCCTTGAACCACATAGATGAAGGATAGGTCTCTGTTATCAAGCTTAAGTGGTCACCGCAATTTCTGACTTCTTTAAAGTGGGTGGGGCTCTGTGCCCACCAGCTCATCTCCCTGTATTCAAACCGATAAGGTCCCCAAAGGACCTCCAACAGATTCTCCGATGAACCAGTGGTTTTGTTCTTAATCTCCATCAGGTAGCAACCAATACCAATGTCGTGATGCCAACTCGCTGAGCCATCGTTCTCAAAATAGAGAACAAGATTATTGTTCTCTACATAATAGACATCATTTGTGAGCCCCCAGCTACTCCCCGGCAGGGTACCGCACTTTACTCCATTCCCCAGGTCAATAGTAGGAAAAGCCCACACCGAGGATAAAAGCACCACGGAGAGAAAAATCATCATAGAGATATATAGCTTCCTCCTCATTATAGAGCACCTCCTTTATGAAAACCGGGGTGGGGTAATTGCGAGATGAGAAGCCCCACCCCAAATATTCCTTTGGTTAGAACAATACATTCCAGTCCTCGATACGAGTAGGGGTTGGAGTAGGAGTGGGTGTGGGAGTAGGTGCGGGACCCAGAACGCTTAGACTTCTAGAGTTATCAACGGTGGTATTTCCCGCAGTATCCGTTCCTGTAATCTCAACTGTATAGTCCCCATCTGAGAAAGTGGAAGGAACTACGAAAGAATAGTTGTAAGTCAATCCACTCCGTGATACAAAAGTAGCGTTCTCGCCGCCTACCGTCACCGTTGGATTAGCAAGCAAAGACTCGCTGGCATTGAACTGAATGGTCACAGTACTACCGCGCTGTGCAGGATACGGCGAGGCACTGTAGGTATCAAAGTATGGCGGCAGTCCATCCATCTGGAATGAGCCAACATAGAGCTTGTTCGGCTTGCCAGCAGTGTTCTTGGCACCCTTTACCTCCAGTTCTACATTATCACTGCAGTAGTCAACCAGTGCAACCCGGCTGATGTACATATCATGATTTGGGTCGGTATCGCCCCAATTTAGGGCAAAGAGACGTATCATACAGTTGTCCCATCTGCCGAATCCCTGCAGATATGCGTATTTCAGCCGATATACACACCGCTTCCAGGTACCCGAATTACTAAAATTGAATTCAACCGCTGTATACCAATCATTGGTCGCCTGGTCGTAATCAATGTGCATCCCTTCCCCGGCATTATCAAGATAGTCGATGATTATAGCAAGGTCATTGTGCCATAATAGGTCTGTTTCCTCTGGGGTAACATAGGGGTCAGAGACGGTGAACTCTACACAGAAATCATTACCAGCACGGTCTGTTCTCCAGGCAGGACGTTGCTCACAGGCAGGTCCCACACTCCCAGCATAATAGACATCAGCCTGCGCACCGTCAACAGTCTCTGGTGGCTGAAGCAGATGAATACCGTTCTCCGCAACTGGTGAGGTCAGAGTGCACGTCGCCATTGTGGGAAGCGAGAAGTCCACATAAGCTCTTAACGTATCACTATCAATCCACTGCACTCTCTTTGCCTGTATAGGAATAGTGCCAAGCCCTTTACCGCCTCGGTCAAAGGTCACCTCAATACCAGAAGTAGTAGATGTGTCCATAGGCTGGTCAAAGTCTATGTCAACATACATTGAGACATTAGCGGGAACTGGCTCAGCCACACTAAGGGTAAATGTCGTTACTTCTGGTGCTCCAGTTATTACGTTGCTCTTGTAGTTGTTATAAATCTGCGCCATCTTGGCTTTGAAGTTATTGGAATCAGTGGTGTCATCCCAATCAGAAGCCATCTTATCGCATACAATTACCCACTTGAAATACAACGTCATTGCACCCGGGTCAGAGCCGTCCCAGAGTCCATAATACCACCCGACTCCGTGAGCACGGTCGTCTTTACCCCAGCCGCCCCAGCCACAGGCTTTGCGGATTGCACTTTGATATGCATTCACAGGATTGTTCGGGTAGTATGCCTGAAACCAGTCAGGGGAATAGATGTTAGCAAACACAGGTGAGTCAGAGAGGTTCAGTTTGTTAAACCACTTGATGCCTACAATCCAGGGCTCTGAGGTGGGATAAGTATCACTCAACTGCTGGTCACCTTCTGCATTGAAAACGGTACCATTCCAGTATTTCTTAACAGTTGTAGAAGATGTGAGGTCATCAAAATCCAGAGCAGTATCACCAACCTCGCCCCCAGTGGTGCCACCAGGACCGCTAAAACGGTAAATATTCCAGCAATCAATGTAGTCAGGATAGACGTCATAGATGAACTGCATATTAATCTCGCATTCGTTACCACCGAGGTTAGCGCAAGTATGAATCCAATCAGGTTCACCAGCTTTATGGTCGAAAAGATAGAGGCACTCTGCTCTGACCATAAGATGGTCTCCAAGATTCTTTATCTCGCGTACCTTAGGTGGAGCCTGGAGCCAGTTATCGGGCGAGAAGCTATGGTAGCGATATGGCCCCCACAGGAAGTGATAGTCGGTATTGGCAGCACTGGTTGCAAGATTCCGAATTACCCAGGGGAAGAAACCACCGGTTCCCGGGGAGAGGTCATGATGCCAGCACCCGGCAAAGCCAACTGTATCAAAGACAAGCTGGGCATTATTATTCTGCACATAGAAGACCGTGTTGCCAGCAAGAGTAGGGTCATAGTTACCCGCATCAGTAGTTCCGCAAGAGACACCATTTCCAAGATTCCAAGTCGGAAACTGAGCAAAGGCGGAGACCGAGAGAACAAGGAAGATAAT
>JAGHBZ010000210.1 GCA_021160705.1 Candidatus Sumerlaeota bacterium | reverse complement strand
CTTTACCATCATTTCCAATCGTGAGAATGAATATCGTGCCAAAGTAGGGACGATCATCTGTGATTCTTTGAGGAAGATAGGCATTGATGCCCGACTCTCAATGATTGATTTCAACACCTTAGTGGTGAGAATCGCCGACACTTACGATTATGAAGCCTGTCTCTTAGGGCTTACTGGCGGGATTGAGCCCGTTGGGGGGATGAATGTCTACCTTTCGTCGGGTAGAACTCACCAGTGGTATCCAAATCAACCGAAACCCGCAACTCCCGCAGAGGCAAGGATTGATGAACTAATGAATAAGTATCTGAAAGAGCCTGTTTACGAGAAGCAGAGGGAGTATTTCAACGAAGTCCAGAGGATAATGGCAGAGGAGCAATTTATGATATACACCGTTGTGCCATATAGCTATGTGGCTGTGCGGAACAAGTTCGGTAACTTAAAACCCACGGTTCTTGACCATCGGTTAGTTTTGTGGAATTGCGAAGAACTTTTCGTCCGCCTCACACCATAGAGAAAGAGTCCTTAAAGGTCTTATTGTAGTGGGGAAGAATTTGCTATTGACTTCTGATTTTTGAGGCAATACTATTCCTTCATCAAGTGAAAAGAGAGGTTTTCCTCTTACTAAGGAAGTCATTTACAGTGCTAAATCTTCATATTTTTATACTGTTTTGCGGAACAAATTTCCGAAAAATAGTTGCGGATTAAAAAATTTTTTTGTTTCTAATCTTTGCGTCTTTATGTGAGAATTAGCTTTTATCATTTGAAGTCGTGAAGACCTGATAATCTCTCGCCAACACGGAAAGAAGTAAAAAACATTGAATTTTTAATCCGAAATCCGAGACTATCTTTAGACGTCTTTGCGTGAGATCTTTTTCTGACTTTTCAGTGCAAAGTAGCATAGAAATCAGTGGAGGGAAGAGAGATGAGGGCAAAAGATTTTATTCCCTTGCTGGTTCTAATTTCTGTTATTAATACTTTTACAACAGTGAGAGGAGAGAATGCAGGAAAATCTGACCCCAAACTTCCTATGTATGCACCAAAAATAAAAACACTTCCCGATATTTTTATTGGTGATGAGGAGGAGAATACTTGCGATGTAGACAATAACTTCTTTTGCTTTTCATCGGCTTTCCTCCTTGATGATTATGTGAGTGATATGGATACACCGACTACAGTTCTTAAATGGGCATTCAGGGAACCCGGAGGTGCACAACGTCTCAGGATTAACAACGTTCGTGGACTTACCTCACCGTTTGTGACTGTATGGGACATTATAGCCTCTGACATCCGCCAATATATAGTAAACCCGAGAGGAGAGGTGCATTTTCTTGATTATTATCATACATATATCTCTCCCCCTGTGGAGAAACCCTGTTGCACGACTCCATCGGTCATCCTGAATTATACTGGGGAGAATGCTGTCTGGCTTTATTGCACAGATGGGACCTTCATAACCACCGCTCCTTTGAATATCGTTACTGTTGATTGTGGGTTTGATAATATCGCATTCCCGGAGAGATGGAACGAAATAGCTAACTATCCCTTTGATACAACTGAGGGATGGGAGTTCTTCTCCGTAGGTGCCACATTTCCCACAACTTTTTGGGGAGCTACGTCCTGCATCTCTCAGGGGACTCTCTGTATTGATTTTAGCAACTCCCGTTGGGAGTTTGGTTACTGGACTATGAAATCTTCGGTCTCGGGGCTTTTAACCGACACAAACAAACTCTATCGTTTCACTTACAGGATTGTCTCTGAATGGGATAGCACAAAGATTGACAGAGTGCCTGTAATAAGACTCAGAGCATTCTCCTCAGTTAACGACAATGAGCATATAGATTATCAGAGTCAGTTGACAATAAATTCAAAGTATCCGTTCACTTTTGCTCCTGATAGTGAAGGTAGAGAATATAACCTTTATCTAAAACCCACTTACGATGGGGGAGTGTTAAAGGCGAGTTTTGATGCATATAATATGGGAGGTTCCGTGGGCAGTGAATACGGTAGGGTGTATCTGGACGAATTAATTGTTAGCGAAACGGAAGAGCCTCTGGAAGGCTGGAGTGTTGCAGATACGAATGACCTTTCTTTTGAGAGATGGACTTTTAAGAGCTACCCAGCATTCTTTAGAGAACCTAACGCCTACAGCGCTTCCCCTACTGGTATCTCCTTCACTGTGAGTGATGTCAAAATAACACGTCTGATTTATGGTCGTTACGGTCAATACTATCTGAATGACGCTATCAATTTTGAAGACTCTCCCAAGTTATATAAGGTAGTCTTTAGACTGACAAGTTCTCAACCCGAGGAGTCCAGTGGTCCTCCAGAGACCAGACTGTTCATCCTTACAGCGGATTGTCAAGGAGTCTTTTTATTTGACCGACTGGGTAATGAAGTCCCTGGCGAAGATGGAAAGGTATATAGTCTCTTCTTTGAAGTCCCAAAATGGAAAAACGGCGGCATAGTCTTTGAACCCGTAAGTGCCGATATTGCTTTTGATGTTCTGGGATTTATGCCAGATGAGCTGGGAACTGTCACATTGACAGAAATTACGATTTATTATCACGACCTCCTATAATGGTATTTGAAAGGCTTTTAAAAAACATTCTCCTTAACCCACCAAAATGTTCAAAATAAGTCCCTTTCCCGTCCAGCCTCCAGAAGCCATTAGCAAATGTGGATTACTTAACTCTTTGCGACCTTTGCGCCTTGGCGAGAGACTATTTTTTAAGCCTTAACGACGGCAGATTAAGAAAACAAAGCTTCACGCAAAGACGCAAAGGACGCAAAGGCCTTTTAAAGACGTTCTCTTTAATTCACCAAAATGCTCAAAATAAGTCTCTTTCCCGTCCAGCGTCCAGAAGCCAGTAGCAAATGTGGATTGCGGAATTAGATTTTTAACTCTTTGCGACCTTTGCGCCTTTGCGAGAGATTATTTAATCTAAAATTCGCAACTGCCTTTTCCTTTGCGCCCTTTGCGAGAGATAATCAATCCAAAACCCAAACTCGCAACTTTTTTCTCGGCGAGAAATAGGCAAATAAAAAAATGGAGCGGGAAATGGGCTTCGAACCCACGACCTCCACCTTGGCAAGGTGGCGCTCTAACCAACTGAGCTATTCCCGCTCCTGATTTTAATCTTCCAAAATATATTTTTACTGAATCCTGACTCCCTGAGTCAAGTGGAAAAACTCTGAAAAATAATGCCACGAGTGTCGGTCATAATCCCTGTGTTTAACAGGAAAGAGATGGTAAAAGAAGCTATCTCCTCGGTGTTGAATCAGACTTTTAGGGATTTTGAGCTCATTGTAGTGGACGATGGCTCCACAGATGGGACGGCAGAGGTGGTTAAGTCTTTCAATGAGGTCAGATACATACGGCAAGAACATAAAGGTCCTGCCTCTGCCAGAAACACAGGCATTATGAACGCTGAGGGCGAACTCATCGCCTTTCTTGACTCCGACGACCTCTGGCTACCTGAAAAATTAGAGAAACAAGTCTCCTACCTTGATCACCATAAAGGGATGATGATTTGTCAGACTGAAGAGATCTGGCTTTGGAAAGGCAGGCGGATAAAACCCAAAAGAAAACATAGAAAACAAAAAGGAGACATCTTCCATCGTGCCGTAGAACTATGTCTCATAAGCCCATCGGCAGTAATGATGAGGAGGCAGTTGTTTGACCAAGTGGGACTCTTTGACGAGACATTTCCCGCAGCAGAGGACTATGAACTTTGGCTTAGGGTCACTTCCCTTATGCCCGTCGGGCTCATTGACGAAGAATTAGTAATCAAAAGAGGTGGACACGAAGGACAACTTTCCATACAGAGCATCGGCATACTTGACCGATACCGAATCAGAGCGCTGGTTAAATTACTCCGTGAATGGAATCTCTCGGAGGAACAGAGAAGATATG
>JAGHBZ010000315.1 GCA_021160705.1 Candidatus Sumerlaeota bacterium | reverse complement strand
GTCTTTTAGTGTCTGGACTATCTGGAGTGCTACCTGTTTGAGTTTGTCTATGTCATTTCTTTTCTTCATTAATTATTTGAGTGCTAACAAAGTATTATTTTTGATTGCCTGAAACCAATGAGAAAAGCAATCAGAAAAATTTAGCCCTCTGTATTCTGACACTTTTATTATTGATTTATCATCCCAATTTTTGGTATAAATGAGATGTTATGAAGATTGCTCTGGATGCAAGATTCTTAAGTAATAGACCTTCGGGAATAGCAGAGTATTGCGAGAATTTAATTACTCATCTGGCAGAACTTGATACCCATACAGAGTATATTGTCCTTATACAGCCAGGGTATTCTTCTCGTCTGAACGTGCCTGACAACTTTGAGGTTGTGCAATACGATGCTGAACCTATTTCATTAAAGACTGTCCTTCGCCTGAATCATTTCCTGTCCAGGCGTGATGTGATGGTGTTTCATTCCCTTTTTCCTCTTGCACCACTCTTCTTTAAAGGGAAATTAATAATAACCGTTCACGATATCCAACCTTTTCTTAATATGCTATCTCTGGACAATAAAGCTGGTCTGATGCATACGTGTTCCTCACTTTTTTATCAATGGGTGTATCCACGGATTCTGAGGCGTGCAGATTGGCTTATTGCCGTGAGTGAAGCAACGAAAAATTATCTGGTAGAATTATTCCCCTTTTTAAGAGAAAAGGTCATTGTGATACACTCCGGCATAGCAGAGGAATGGTTTGAGGAGATAGACGATGTTCAAGACCGCAGAGTTACAGAACGTCTTGCACTCCCGGAACGATATATCCTCTATGAAGGGACGTGTCGACCGAGTAAAAATCTTAAGAATATGTTACGTGGATTTTATAGCCTGAGCAGACGTCGACAAGATTTCCAGAACATTTATCTTCTACTGGCATTACACGATGATGGGTATCTTAAGGACGTGAAACAATTAATAGAAGAGACCCACCTATCAGAGCAGGTCAGAATTATTACCGGATTACGTTCAGATGAACTTAAGGTATTGTACAAGAAGGCGTTATTGTTATTTTTTGTCACAAAATATGAAGGATTTGGGTTTCCTGTCCTGCAGGCGCAGGCAGTGGGCACACCCGTGTTAGCCTCAACCTCCGCTGCATTGCCAGAGGTAGGTCGTGATGCAGCGTTATTTGTTGACCCGGACAATCCGGGTGAAATCACCAACGAACTCCAGCGTCTCTTAACCGACCAGTCGCTCCACACGGAGTTAGTTAAGCGTGGGTACGAAAATGTAAAAAAATACTCCTGGCATAATACCGCTCACCGTGTCCTTGAGATATACAAACACTTGACATAATTCCCTTCTCAGACAAAATATGAAAAGCATAAATAAATTGCTTTTACTTGACTATTCTTTATTAGCTTTTTTAAAATAGGCTATCGCTATTTCAAAAAATGGAGTTGATGATAATGTATAGAAAAAGAATATTACCAATTTTAGTATTGATAATGGTCACCCTCTGGTTTTTTCCCCTAAATGGTGTAGCTCAGGAGATTTTATTTTCTGACACCTTCACTGGAGTGCGTGGTTCACGCCCCGCTAATTGGGAGATTGTGGATGCCACAGACCCCGCGTACTGGTATCTCCAGGATGGTCAATTTTGCACTGGCAACGGAGATAATCTGCTTGTGCCCGGAGGATACTCGTATGCTGTGGTCAGGGTGCCGGGTTCTGAGCAGTGGAGGAACTATTCTGTGGAGTGTACCGCCTGGATGCTTCAGCGGAATGGGAAGATTATCATCGTGGGACGATGGCAGGATAAGTATAACCATTATCGTGGAGAATTAGAGCTCTATGAGGGCAAACGAGTTATGAAAATTGTTCGCGTTCAGAACGGAGAGGAGAAGTTATTAAGCCGTCTCATTCACGGAAGAGAGAACATCGTTATCCCGGCAATAGAGAATGGTTCAGGACCAATTGATAGCAAGTATTTTTGTCTCACATTTGAGAACAATAAAATTACATTTACCTATGATAAACTTGTACTTGAAGCCACTGATAACGTTTTTACTCAAGGCCCCCCAGGATTAGGCGAATGGTATAATTATATCTTTTTTGACAATTTTGTTGTAAAGAGAGTAGGCGTTAAAGAGGCAATTGGAATAGTAAAACCTGCCACACCTGTGCAGGCAACGCCACGAGCGGCTCCCACTGAGATAGCACCGATTTCTCAGCCCCAAGAAATGGGACTGTATCAATTATTAGTTGCCACCAGTGTGGATAAACAGGTAGCCAATAACCTGAGAGACCAGCTCTTAAACTGGGGATACATTCCGGTGAATATGTTAAAAAAATCAGAAGACCAATATGACATTCTCGTAGGTTCTTTTCCTACGAAAGAGGAGGCGACCCGAGCCAGAGGGTTTTTAGAAAAAGACGGCTTGGTTGTGGTAGATATTGTCCGCAAAGGCAAAAGGACAGGAGCTGTCCAGAAAGCAGAAGAAATTACTGAGAGACGCATATATCGTGTGATGATTGGGGAATTCAATGATGAGAACTCAGCCAATCAGCTCAAGGCACAAATGGAGAATGCGGGTTTTGTGGCACTTGATGTCGTCCCAGAAGATGGCAAATACAAGGTCTATGCTGGTGGTAAATTTGTTCAACAGAATGAAGCGGAAAAATTTTCTGAGTATTTAAAGAAAGAAGGATTCCTCTTTGCGAAGGTTACTACTGAAAAAGTAACAAAACCAGTGAGTGTTGCCTATGTACCACCGGTAAGCCCGGTATCTACTGGTAAGCCCGGTGAGAAACAATTGCCATTCAAGATTGAGATTCCCGAGGACATACGGCAGATGAAAGAATGGCAACAGCTCTCGGAGGAGGAGCGACAAAGAGTGCTGGATAGTATTTCACGTGAGCGTATGATTAAATATAGCTCACCCCTGGCGCAGGAGCTGGCGGACTTACGGAAACAACTACAGCAGCTAAGTAGTGCACAGCGTGAGATAGTTCAGACAGTACGTCAGAGATTTGAGGAACAGGAGAAAATGAAGAAAAAGATTAGTAGCCTATTTGCTCAAGTTGACCAGGCAATTGATGCCCATCAGTGGGACAAGGGACTGGCATTACTGGCAAAAATTGAAAAAATTGACCCCACTAATGCGAAGATTGATTTGAAACGTCGTGCCATTGAAATGGGCAAGAAGAACCTTAAGTTTGCAGGACAGGACATCCTGGAAGAAAAATTTAGAAAAGAGATTGAAAAATTACGTAAAAGCGCTCAGGAATACGAACAGATGGGTAATCTGGTAGCTGCTATTTCACAGTGGGAGAACGTAAAGGCAAAGACTGACCCGACCAGTTTTGATTATCAGGAGGCAACAAGAAAAATCGGTGAGCTCCGCTCAAAACTCCAGGAAAAACAGAGGTTAGAAGAAGCAAAAAGTAAGCGACTTGAGATGATTGGGTATCTGGCTCTGGTGTTGATTCTGATTATTGGAGTGGTGGTTGCACTGGTTATAGTAATTGCTGGCAGGAGACAAAAAAAGATTCTACAGCAAGTTCAGGAGATTGCCTTGAAACCTATGATGGAATTAGGAGAAGGACAGCGGCGTGAACTCCCTGAGACAACTACAGTCACTGGCGTGGAGAAGAAAGAAGCCGGTGTCTTCGAGTCTGCAGAGGAGGTACTGGAATCCGTCAGTGAGAAAGAAGCATCCCCACAAAAAGAGGAAGAACCAGTAGCACCGAAAGTAGAAGAGACCGGAGTAGTTGAACCACCTGTGGCTGAGGAGAAAATTCAACCATCTGAAGAGGAAATTTTTACAGCACCATTTGAAAGCCCGGAGGAGGTAGCAAAGGAGTCCGAGACCAGAGCAGGAGGGGTTGAAAAAGAACCTTCAGTTGAGGAGGCATTTGAAGAAATCTCTCTGCCGGAGATTGAACCCCTGGAGACAGGCAAAGAAAAGAAGGAGAGAGAAGAGGAATTTGCAGTAGAAGATATTGAGTCATTGTTAAAAGAGTCCGAGGAAAAAGAAGAGGTCTCAGCACCTGAACCTGAGCCTGAACCCGAGGAGACCATAGAAATTCCAGACATAGTCTCTCTTGAGGAGTTGAAGTTTCCTCCAGGTGTTGGTGCAGTTGAGGAACAGAAGGTTGAGGAACAGAAGGCGGAAAAGAAAGAAGCTGAAGAAGAAAAGGAAAAGGAAGAAGTGCCGGTTGCCCCAGAAGAGGCAGTATCAGAACCTACAGAGAAAATTAAGCTGAATGAAGAGGAGACAGTTATTCTTTCAAAGCCTACGCCTCCAGAGGTGGAAAAAGAAGAGAAAGAAGAAGTGAGCGAGGCAGTGGCAGGGGAAACGGTATTGTTTGAACAGGGATTTGACGATGAGCCAGTCGGCAAACCACCAAAAGGCTGGAACGGTAGTTATGATTATGCGACCCTGACAGTGGTTGATGAGACACCAGCACCGGGCTCGAAGCATTGCTTGAAGTTCGAGAAAAAGACAGGTGCAGGAAGTGCATATTATTTCCGACGGTTTGAAGATATTACTGGAGTTGTTCAAATAGAATTTGACCTACGGTGTGATAATAAAAATAAATATCTTCTTGGTGTATATCTTGAGAAAGATGGAGATTTTCGCCAGTCAATTCATACAATTATCCATCGCACGGAGGCTCAGGCAAATCCAAGTCTTCGTATCCATGGCGAGCCAGTGCCTTACATTTTCAAAAGCTGGCGCAGGATAAAATATGTGATTGACCTTAATACGGGTACATTGGATGGCTATGTAGACGGGGAACAGGTAAGCAGTAAAGTACACCTGGCAAGCAACCCCAAGAGATTAAATACCATCAGTATTAGAGATAATCTGGCAACTACCGGGGTGCTCAAGCTTGATAATATCCGCATCGTAAAATTATGATGCACCAGAAGGTAGCACACTCCTAAATCCTTCACTCTACGAGAGATTTGCCTTGATGTTTCTGGAGAGGTTTTTTTATTCTTAATTTTAACCTGATTGTGGAAATATTTATTATGGAAGCAATTTCATTACAGGAGCAAATAATTGATAATGTTAACCAGCAAATTGACCCTCATTGGTTAATCAACCAGATTAATTATTATCCAGAAAAGGCACAGGTAGTCCTGGATACCCTCAAGTGTTTCTGTCCGTTACACAAAGACACAAAATTTCGCTCGATGATTATTGATACTGCTAACAAGAAATATCGTTGTACATTGAAGACCTGTGCGGGGTATGAAGGTGGTAGACTGGTGGGTCTATACGCACGTGTGGAAAATATAAGCCAGCTGCACGCTGCATTGAAGATTGCCAAAATGCTTAGTATTAAGATTGATGAACGTCCTCTTTATGAGTTGAGCGATGAGTATACTCATCAGGCTGAAGAGAAACTTCAAGCAGGTCAGCCTGCACTGGCAATGGGTCTACTGGAGCAAGCAATAGAGCTGAACCCACAAAACATATCCGCCCAGCAACTCCTCGCTGACGTCTTTATGCAACATAATGAAGTATCACGTGCCATTGAAATATTTTTTCACCTGGCTGATGTATATAGAGAACAGGGCGAAATTAATCGGGCAATTGATATAATCTCCAAAAACGTCTTAGAGGTTGAACCAGAGAACGAAATTGGTATCTCACGCCTGGCAGAGTTGTATGAAGAGACCGGGAATATTGAGCAGGCTTTAAATTGGTACATCCGCCTCGCTGAAAAGCGTGAAAAAGAGGGACGAAGAATTGAGAACACCTCCGTGTATGAAAAGATTATTAATCTGGAACCGAATAATTTTGAAGTTAGAAAGAAACTCGCACAACTCCTTGAAGAACAAAATCAAACTGATATTGCGATTAAACATTATTGGGAATTGAGCAATCTGCTTTTTGAGAAACAGGATTACTCTGCGTGTAAAGATATTCTCTTACATCTTAAAGAATTATCATCCGAGCACATTGATGCCCGAAAGTTGCTGATAGAAGTTGCCTGTAGACTGAACGAAACTATTCTGGCTGAAAAAGAGTTACTGGAATTAGGGAAACTTTTCCTCGCTCGCAATGACCCACAAAGTGCAGAACCGCTTATGCTTCGTGTATTGGAGTTGAACCCCAATTCAATTGCCGGCAGAGAACTCCTCTTTTCTATTTTTGTTCAGCAGAACAGACGCGAGGAGTCACTTGTACAAATTAAAGATTTATATAATCTATATGTAGAACTCGACCAGGAAGAGAATGCATTAACTATATTGATGAAAGGCAAGGAACTTGCTCCGCAGGATGTGGAAATCAGAGAACTACTCTTTAATCTCTATTGCGAGATGGGCGAGAACGTCAGGGCAGTGGATGAAGGAATGGAGTTAGCCGAGTTGCACTTAGAACGCGGAAATAACGAGGAGGCTGATAAGGTATTCGCTCAAGTAATCGGGCTTGCTCCTCAGGATATTACGCTTCAGGAACGTGTGGCACATTGTTATGAGAAGTTCAAACTCGTGGATAAGGCAATCCAGCATTTTTACCAGGCAGCAAAAG
>JAGHBZ010000264.1 GCA_021160705.1 Candidatus Sumerlaeota bacterium | reverse complement strand
GGACTCTACCCATCCAACTGCAAAATCTGGGTTAAAGAAAGGGAGTTAGAGCCAACTTCACGAATAACGCTTCACACTCAGATTCTGCGGGAGCAAGTCGCCAACTCTTAAGAAGATAGATAAAAACCGTTAATAAATTTTGCAAAATTTCTGTGGGAAGTAGTGGGGTCAGAGAGGCTGTCCGATAATGCGAAATTTGAGAAAATGTAACCAGATAGTTAATTCTGTAAGATTAATAATTTCAAGCATCTTTCTGCAAACCAGATGGTTAATAATTTCTTAAAAATTGAATTATCGGAAAGCCTCTCTGACCCCTAAAGTTATTCGTCAAGGATGACGTTCCAGTAGGCGTGGTCAATAAATTTTTGCCAGACAGATTTTTTCTCCGGAGTGAAGAACCGCCGGCAGGTAATTAGCCAGTGAGGTTTTTTGGGTTTGCGTCTTAGCTGAAGTCCTTTCTCCTGTGGCAGGGAATCGCCCTTTTTAGCATTGCATTCTATACAGGCTATGACTACGTTCTCCCACGTTGATTTGCCTCCACGACTACGCGGGATAACGTGGTCAATGGTTAACTCATCACGTTGAGCCTTACGTCCGCAATACTGGCACGTAAAATTGTCCCGGAGAAAAATATTTCGCCGATTAAACTTTACATCCAGCGGTGGAGTCCGCGTGTAGCCTATAAGCTTTATCACATCCGGCACTTTAATCTGAAATCGGGGTGTATGAAGCACTCGCGAGTCCGCATACCGACTGAGCTCACACCACGTCTGAAAATCATACGTCTCGTACTCCGGGGTAACTACCTGTGCCATCTCACGATAAAGCAGAACCAAGGCACGCCTGACCGTACATATACGTACAGCCAGCCAGTTTCGGTTCAACACCAGCACGCTATCTGTAAGCAACGCATTCATAAATACTCATAACAATTAAGAAATTTAAACTTACATTACCATAGAGTGGGATTATCTGTCTACACTTTTTTATAGAAATCCACTGGTTTCCAGGAGCTCAAAATAATTATCCTAAACAATACACCAGATTTTATTGACACCTCCACCTCTAAAATTTTATTACACTTTTATTCAAATTCAACATTTATCAGGTTTAAAAGTTATGGATGCAATTTACAGCACAAATCTGGAAAACATTCCTTTAGCCGGGCGTGGGAAAGTCAGAGATATGTATGATTTAGGCGATACACTCTTAATTGTAGCCACTGATAGGCTCAGTGCGTTTGATGTGGTGTTTCCCACGCCTATTCCCTGGAAAGGGATAGTGCTGACGCAATTATCACTATTCTGGTTTAATAAGACTGAGCAGATTGTCAAAAACCATCTCATCACCGGCGAGGTGGCTGAGTATCCTCAGGAGCTATCGCCGTATAAAGATATGTTGCGTGGCAGGTCAATGCTTGTTCGTAAAGCACGACCACTGGAGGTTGAGTGTGTGGTGCGCGGGTATCTGGACGGCTCAGCCTGGCGCGAATATCGTAGCACAGGTCGGGTATGTGGGATTAAACTCCCGGAGGGGCTGAGGCAACGGGATAAACTCACCGAGCCTCTCTTTACCCCTGCTACCAAGGCGACTTCCGGGCACGACGAAAATATAACCCATTCTCAGGCTGCAGAAATCCTCGGCGATGAAACCTTTGAGCAGGTAAAAACAATCAGCATCGCAATATACAAATTTGCCCATAACTACCTGGAGGAACGTGGACTTATTCTCTCCGACACAAAGTTTGAGTTCGGGATTGCCGGAGACGAGCTCATTCTTATTGATGAATGTCTGACCCCGGACAGCTCACGATTCTGGCAGAAGGAAGGGTATCATCCTGGGGGTGAGTCAATCAGTCTGGACAAACAATACGTTCGGGATTACGTTGAGGAAATCGGCTGGGACAAATCACCGCCAGCACCCGCATTACCAGAGGACGTCATCGCCCAGACCACCGAACGCTATCTCACAGCATATAAAATTATTACCGGCAACGACCTTAAGGAGAAATTCACGTTCTGAGATTGAACATAGTTTAAGAAAAGAGGAGCAACTTATGTTTAGAGTTAAAGTTTTTGTATCATTGAAGGCGGATGTGATGGACCCGCAGGGTCAAACTATTGGTAATGCCCTCCATACGCTTGGGTTCAACGATGTCCGGGAAGTTAAAGTCGGGAAATATTTCGTCCTGTTGATTGATTCTAATGATAAGAAAAAAGTTGAAGAAGAGGTTATAAAGATAAGCAAAGACCTGTTGTCAAACCCGGTGATTGAAGATTTTACTTACGTTATAGAACCAGATTCAAAGTCAGACAAAGGGGCTAATTAGAAATGAAGTTTGGTGTCATAGTTTTTCCTGGTTCAAATTGCGATACAGACTGTTATTTTGCGCTACGGGATGTCATCGGCGTGAAGGTGGATTACATCTGGCATACCAATCAGGTGAGCAAAGATTATGATTGTCTGCTTTTACCGGGTGGATTTTCCTACGGCGATTATTTACGTCCGGGCATCATTGCTCGATTCTCATCGGTGATGAGGTCTGTAATTGAATTTGCCCGTTCTGGTGGACTGGTGCTGGGGATTTGCAATGGGTTTCAGATTCTCCTGGAGGCAGGACTCCTGCCCGGGGCAATGCTACAAAATCGCTCACTCAGGTTTATTTGCAAATATGTCCATCTGAAGGTGGAGAACAAGAACACGCCATTCACTCGATTTGACAAATCTATTTTACGTATCCCCATCGCCCATAAGCAGGGCAACTACTTTATAGACCCGGATGGACTGAAACGCCTGAGAGATAACCAGCAGATTGTTTTCCGCTACTGCACTCCTGAGGGTGCGGTGACCGAGGAAGCCAATCCTAATGGTGCTGTGGATAACATTGCGGGCATCATCAACGAACAGGGCAACGTGTTAGGAATGATGCCTCATCCTGAGCGTGCCTCCGAAGCAATACTCGGCTCTACTGACGGCAGGCTTATTTTTGAGTCAATTTGCAATTTTTTACAGCCAACTCTTGCGGGAGAAACGTAGAAAAATGAGAATAGAGTTCTGGGGTGCAACAGGGACAACTACTGGCTCACGCCATCTGGTCAGCGTCAATAATGCCGAATCGGTGTTTCTTCTGGAGTGTGGATTATTTCAGGGTCGGCGTGCTGAAGCACGTGAGTTAAACCTCAATTTCCCTTTTCATCCCGAATATGTTAACGCCCTGATTCTCAGTCACGCTCATATTGACCACAGCGGTAATATACCCAACCTTGTCAAGCAGGGGTTTGATGGCGACATCTTCTGCACCAGTGCGACGCTTGACCTGTGTAATGCAATGCTCCGTGATAGCGCATACATCCAGGAAAAGGACGTTGAATATGTGAACAAACGTCACCGACGCAAAGGCATACCAGAGGTAGAGCCACTCTATACAATCCCGGATGCAGAGCAGGCAATGGAATTCTTCCACAGCGTACATTACCACCGCTGGTTCGAGCCAGTGAAGGGGGTCAGATGTCGGTTTCTGGATGCCGGGCACATTTTAGGTTCTGCAATTGTTGAACTGGTCATCTCTGAACAGCACGGGCAGGAGAAACGAGTGGTCTTTACTGGTGACCTGGGTCGCAAAAACCTCCCCATCCTTCGCGACCCACAAATCCCTGAAGAGGGTGCTGATTATTTAATTATTGAAAGCACATACGGAGGACGCCATCATCGTCCTATTGAACAGGCAGAGGAGAGACTCTGTGAAATTTTGTCTCCAGTGCTGGAGCAAGGCGGAAAAGTGATTGTGCCCTCCTTTGCTGTTGAACGTACTCAGGAACTGGTCTACTGCCTGAAAGAACTCTGGGATTCTGCCAGACTACCCAAAGTCCCGGTGTTTGTGGATAGTCCACTGGCAGTAAACGTCACAGAAATCTTCCGACTTCATCCCGAATGTTTTGATGCAGAGGCTCGCAACATCGTTTTGCACGCTGATGACCCGTTTGGGTTTGCTATGCTTACGTATATCCGCGATGTGGAAAAATCAAAAGCCCTCAATGAGATGCCCGGTCCTATGATTATCATCTCTGCCAGCGGGATGTGCGAAGCCGGACGTATTCTTCATCATCTCAAGAACAACATTGAAGACCCAAAAAATCTCGTTCTGATTGTTGGGTTTCAGGCACAGAATACACTCGGCAGGAGGCTCGTTGAACGACACGAGAGGGTGAATATCTTTGGCGAACCATACACGCTGAGGGCAAAGGTAGCAATTATGAACGAGTTCAGTGCTCATGCGGATGCAGACGAACTCGTGGGATTCGTTGAAGAGATGAATCAGCGACGACCATTAAAGAAAGTTATACTGGTTCACGGTGAGCCTGACCAGATTGACGCCTTTGCCACCCGGATAAAAACAGAACTTCATCTTGATGTGTTCATCCCCTCCTACGGCGACCACATAGAACTCTAAGTAAAACCTTGAGGACTTATCCGTACTTTTTACGTAAAAAAAGCCAATGGCTTTAGTCTCAGGTCACCAAAATGACTTAAGCTATCAAAGATTCAGGTTCTTAACGTAAAGTATTATTTTTTTGAGAAAATTTTTGAAGCTATAGTTTTATAAATTTAAATTGCTCCGTTGCAAAGATAGAAATAGAAAAAGGAATATTGCTTTGGATAGATGTGAGACGTTAGTATTAGTCAGTTGCCAGATGTCCTATTCTGTGGTTTTTGAGGAGAGATATTGTTCCCAGACTGACTGGATAATGGAGTATTCCATGTCAGTGAACATCTCAGGAGTATTGCCAAGACTCTGTGCGTAATACAGAGCAGGGACACCGAGTTCAGGTTGCAGGCGTACATACTTATGCAAATGCCTGAGATTCTTAATTGGCCAGCAATCCGTATCAATAAGCCAATCCGTGCTTGCCCGGCGAGCCACCTCATACCGAAACCGCATAGCCTCTATCTCTTTCCCCTCAGGGCAGACTATATCATTCAGGCGTAGCATATCCAGTGTATCATTAAAGTATGGGTTTGCTGTATGAGATTCAATCAGTGCATCCTCTTTTACAGAGACAGCTGACTCATAGATGAGTCGCATCATAGATTTCATCAGCTCAGCACCCCAGAGGTTTTCATATACAATATATCCTTTGCCCGAAGGAATACTGCCATTAATATCCACTTTAAGCCCATCAGCGTTAAGGCATCCTTTATCCGGGGAGAGGATTTTATACATAATTTTTCTAAAGCGCTGAATAAAAGCGGGATTGGTCGGGTCAGCACACGGCGAGCCATAAAGCCCGACTGCAGATTTCCCCTCAATGGTTCGGATAGTCTCATCAAAGGGTATTATCTCAGACTCAAAGCAATTCCACCAGAGCAGGACTTTAATACCTTGCTGGTGACAGCTCTCAATAAATTCCCGCATATCATTCCAGCGTTCAGGATGGGGCAGGAAACTGCCGGGTTTCTCAGCCCAGCCATCATCAACAATCAATATTCGGGGTTTGAGTCCTTTCTGCAGAAGTAGTTTTAGCCACCGCTGGTAGTTGTGCTGGGTACACGCACGGCGAGCGAGTGAGAGGTTAAGCTGATGATTATTTTTATTATGACTCATTCGCATTGCTTCACTGCATTGTTCACCCCAACCGCAGAAAATGGGACCATACCACCATAGAGGTTTAGGACGTGTATTTTTCTGAGCAAATCCTTTGAGATAAAGCTCCTGGCAGTAACGTTCAAGTAGCTCCATCCTATCCTTACCAAAGTAAAATACCAGCGAAGGTGTATGCCAGGGCGATTGAGCCGTGGTTGCAGAATCATAGGCAAGCCGTAGGCAAAATCCATCGGGTTCACCCAGATAGAGGAAATTGGAAAAATTATAGTCTCCGGGTTTACAGAAAATACCCATCCCGATAGTAGTGCCACTTTTCCATTGCAGTGCGAAAAAATAAGGTGCTGGGGTGAATATGCCAGTGCCACCGCGAAATTTGATTGCGCTGACAGGGTTTTCAGCGGTCTCAGTGGGCTGGAATTCATTATAAAACTCTGCATTGGGTGATGGACTAAATACGGTATTAAAGTTACCCTGGCTGAGTCGTTTTTCATACGCACTGGCGCCCAGAAAGATTACATCATCAATACGAAATTCTTTCCCGCCACCGACAATACAATAATGCTCAATGCTTTGCTCATTTAATTTCCAGAAGACCTCTTTAGTATTCCAGCACATAGAACGAACTGTCAGATGAAGAACTACGCTCTCCTGGTCTTTTTCTAAAGACACAGATACAACTTCCTCTGCTTTATCCTTCTTGTCGGAGAGATTAATCTGAGGCAGGAGATAAAGTCTAAGCCGACGGGTCTTATTCTTAATTATCGTTGCCCATAGTGGTTCTAAAGAATTATAGTAAAACTGGTAGGTTCGTGTCTGTATAAGCAAATTGTTATCTTGCTTTAGTACTCTCATCTTGTCAGATGGCAGATTTATACAGCGAGGTTAAGGTAGTGAAATTTCAAAGATACTCCAGTTGACTTTGCCGGGTGATGCGTAAGCGGTTTTGTTCTGTGCAGGGTAGCCAGGATAACTTGCGGTAATAGAATAGTTTTGTGGGTCGAGCCGAAGAAAGGCGTAAAAACCAGTCCCATCAGCCGCATCGACCGATTCACAGACTCCCCGATACTCACAATAGTACCATCAGCGGGTTCGCCATTCACAGTACCGTAGCCAGCGATAATTCCAGCTGAAGGATTTGTCAACCAGGTGGCTTCAGGTATGGGAGCACGCTGCTGAAACACATTATCCTTAAGCCTCTGAAATGC
>JAGHBZ010000476.1 GCA_021160705.1 Candidatus Sumerlaeota bacterium | reverse complement strand
CCCCAGAACTCTCCGAGAGAATCACGTCTGTGCCGTAACTTACTTTAGTGATTTTGAGATATATCCTCTAAACTCTATCGTAGGAGCTCCAGTAAATCGTCACGCCCCATCTCACAATCGTGAAGAATTTTGCTCATCAAACCAGGACCAATTGTTTCCCCACGATGAACAGGCACAACCGTACACCGCCCATCAGGATGGCGGAGATAGTGATGACTTCCTTTAACTCGTATAACTTCAAATCCAGCCTTCCGCAACGCAGCAATAAGTTCTCGACCTTTGAGACGTGGCAGTTTCGTCATCTTTCTACACCCGGACACGCTGAACCCCGATGAATTCCTGACGAGGGATTTCCTTCCCCTCAACTTCCAGGCACAGCTTGATTGCCTCGCGTATCCTCTTCATCAAGGTATCCAGCGATTTAGCCTGTGTGTGACAGCCACGTAATTCCGGAACACTGGCTATGTAGTAACCTTCCGAGTCGCGTTCGATAATAACGTTAAAGACCTTTGCCATTTTTCCTCACTCCATTCTTTTGTTTAATATACTGCTTCGCAGATTACGCCTACCGCCCGAACTTATCTGCCATTGTGGAACGCCAGCGGAATAGCGATTAGGTGCAGAAGCTTGCTGCGTCGGATTTTTCAACATCTTTATGAAATGCTTGGCTAAATACTCATTGAGTTTTTATGTCCGGGAACTGGTTGAGATACCTTTTTCTTACCATTACTTTTCTTCTATTTGACATAACTTGTGTATAGATGGTTACCTATAAATCCGTAGAGACAGCGATTTATCTCTGGATAAGAATCAATGAGACATCTGCCCTTACTTTAAATAAGTCTCTTATATTCAGCCATATATGTTAAAATTGTCTTTGAACCCTGCGTCTTATAGAGCCTGCGACTCATTCACACTATAGTATCCGTTTTCGAGCAGGGCAAGAGGTTTTGATTTCTGTCTGGTCTGCACTTTTAGAATAGGCTGAGGAAAGGTGTTCATCGCTTTCTCTTTTTCCGACGACAATGCTCATAATACTCTGAAGGTAACAAGACAAAGAACAAAACTAATAGCAATTTAAAACTTTTCATTAAGGTTTGTCAAGTCTTTTCGCAACAAGAGTTATTGATGTGTTTATCACCTTGTTCCTCAGGTAATTTCCTGAACCTTAATAATGAGGAGAAGAAGAGCTGGGTTTATGCGCTGTTCGGAGTAGCGGGCTGGCGGGTGAAGGTGCAGGATGTTAGCGAAATAGAGAAAGTGCTGAGATACTATTCTATGGTTTGATTGCCTCAGACATAGTACACCTGAATCATATAAACGGACATCAGGAGTTTGTGGAGTACACGTGAAATAACGCCGGGAAAATTTTAAATACCCAGAACAAAAACTCTTGCAACTACTGGCTGGGGGAAAGAAGGGTGATGAAGTTTACCACGATGTCTATAGAGAGAAAATCATTTCTCACCACTTTCAGGACACTATCCTTGCTTTCATTTATCCCCAATTTCAGAAAATTGCCTGAGGGTTATGGGGGTAATCTAATAAAATTTCCTTGAGCTGGAGGCGAAAAATCCTGAAGATATTAATATTGAAAATAATTTATGCACAATGAGTCCGTAGGCGGAGTAAAAAAGGTAATCGAGCAGGAGAAACAACAAAAAAGACGTAGATACCGGTTTCGACCATACAATCATTTGCGTAAGAGGCGTGATTTTGAGTTAGTTGCTCAGGAAGGCTTAAAGTTACATAACAGTTTTTTAGTCATAAACTACAGAGAAAGAGGAGATAATAAAGCCACAAGACTGGGAATAATAACGACTCACAGGTTGGGCAAGGCAACACGGCGAAACAGGTTGCGGCGTCTGGTGAGAGAAGCATTTCGTCTCTCGCTCTGGGAGATGAAGCGGGGATATGATATTGTGGTTGTAGTCCGTGAGAAGGCAAAAGATTCTGATAGCAAGACAATTTTCTCCAGTTTTCGGAGTCTGATTAAAGAAGCAGGGATATTGAAAGATGCGCATTCTCAGGATAATAGATAGGATTAGTAGACGGTTTTTGGCTGGATTGATATGGGTGTATCAGCGTCTACTAAGTCCATATCTCCCGCCGAGTTGTCGATTTGTGCCCACCTGTTCAAATTACGCACTGGAGGCATTACAGCGCAAGAGTTTGCCAGTGGCACTCTGGTTTATCGTGCGACGTCTATTGCGCTGTCATCCCTTGAGTCGTGGTGGTATTGACCCGTTGCCTTAATGCAGGTCAATACAGAAGCCTGAGTCCAGCTCTATCGCAGGTAATAATATCAATATGGATATGGAACGAAGAATAATCCTGTTTATGGTTCTATCGGTGTCCATTTTGCTGTTATTTTCAATGATGCAGTCGCAAAAACCCGTGCAGCCTCCACCCACCAGTGCACCAACATCTGGAGAACAGGGAGTAGCTACCACGCCAGTATCCGCTTATCCGGAACAAGAATCAAAACCCGGTCTCACTCCGTCTGAGTTCACAGAGCCACAAGAGATAGAAACACTGAACTTTGATGAGGCAGAGAAAATCATTGTGCATACCAAAAACTACTACGTTACATTTTCCACTCTGGGAGCCCGACCAATCAGCTGGCTTGTTAATCCTAAAAATTCTGTGAACGAAAAAAGTGATGTGCTTCCATCTACCTCAACAATGGTGGAGTTAATTCCCCAATGGTTGCCTTTCAGTGCATCACGAGAATTTCCTTTTGATATTACACTGCTGGAGTATGGAGGTGGAATCCATAATGAATTTCGCACTATGCTATATCAGGCTCAAAGTTATGTGACTCCTGAGGGCGAGAGGGTGATTGAGTTTACTTCGCCACCCAATAGACAGAATGTTCGGGTGAAAAAGATTTTTGCCTTTCCTCCGGAAGGCTATATGTTCAAGTTCTCTGTGAAGGTACTTAATGAAGGAGATGCGAAGCTTGTCTTTGACAACGATGGGTTAGGAATGAGTATTATCTGGGGTGCAGGACTTGGTTCACGGAAGGGCGCTCGACTTTCCGCTGATATGCGGTATTTTCGTGCGATTTTTCGGGTCGGCAAAAAGGTCAAAAAAGTGACCCCCAAACTGCATAAGGCGTTTTCGTATTTTGGTAATATTATCTGGGGTGGACTGGAATCCAGATTCTATCTTGCCGTGCTTATCTCGCCTGATGCAGGATTTAAAAAATTCGCTACCACTGTCAAAGAACGAAACCTTATAGGCTTATCAGAGAACGAATTGAAACACCTTTCAAGGCTGGTAAGCACAGCAGAGTTATCCTTACCACGTTTTGTACTTGAGCCCGGGAAGTCCTATGAACAGAGTGTTGAGACATTTGTGGGACCGAAATACTATGACGTACTCCAGGCAACTGGATATGGTCTGCAGAAATCCTTATTTGGCTGGCTACGTCCATTTTGTGTTATTCTGCTAAAGATTATGCAGGTGTTTTATAAGCTCACGTCGAACTACGGCTGGTCAATTATTCTTCTTACAATAGTAGTGCGTGTAGTCGCCTATCCGTTAACCATAAAAGGAATGCGAATACAGGCAAAAGCGATGGCTGAGCAACAACGCATCCGACCACTCATTGAAGCACTTAACCAGAAATACAAAGACAATCCAGCACTGAAAAATAAGAAGCTTATGGAACTCTATAAAGAACATGGGATAAATCCCCTTGCCCCGTTGCGAGGTTGTTTGCCGATGCTGGTGCAGATGCCGATTTTCTTTGCGCTTTATATCCTGCTTATTCAGGCGATTGAGCTAAAGGGACAATCGTTTCTCTGGATTACTGACCTCTCGGGACCGGATAAACTTCTTACTTTTAATTTTTCATTGCCATTTCTGGGCTCAAATTTAAATTTGCTGCCAATCCTGATGGGAGCCAGTCAGTTTTTTATCTCCAAGATTAGCTCTCCTGGCGGTGCGGTCGACCCAATGCAACGTCAGATGGCTCTTTTGTTTCCGATATTTTTTACCGTCTTACTGTATAACTTCCCTGCTGGATTGATTCTTTACTGGCTGGTCTCAAACGTCCTGCAGGTTGGACAGCAACTCATTGTCAATAAATACGTGAAAGAGCATCTGAGCGAACAACAACATAAGTCTAAATCATAATTTATTCTTATTTAGTATACTTTATAGAGCTCTTTGATACAGAGGAAAATAGAGCACCCAGAGTCGTATCTCCAGGTCATTCTGGTTTATGTTTTCGCCCGGATGCTCTTCGGCAAAGGAGTGGAGGTACTATGAAAAACACAGTAATAGTAGTAGCAAAAAGCTTAGAGGAGGCACAACAGAAGGCAGCTAAAGAATTAAATCTGCCACCGGAAACACTTGATATTACCAAACTTGATAATCACGAGGAAGACACCCTTGAAGGCGCAAAACCCCTGGAGTCCCGGTATAGGGTACAACCCAAACTGAATAAGCTGCTTGAGCTTGCGAGGGATAAACTTGTCGGGTTGCTCAAGGCAATGGACATTCTGGCAGAAGTTCGTGCAAACACCGTGGGCAACCTCATACATCTGAGTATCAAAACACCAGAGACCGCGTTGCTTTCCGGGAAAAAAGGAGCAACCCTGGAGGCAATACTGCATTTCATTAACCGTGTAGTTACGCGTGGCGATAAAGACCTGCCATTTATTCTTGTTGATATTGAGGGTTATAATGAGCGTAGATACCAGCGCCTTGAGCGTGAGGCAATGCGAGCTATACGTCGTGTCAGGAGCAGCAAACGCGAGGTCACACTT
>JAGHBZ010000472.1 GCA_021160705.1 Candidatus Sumerlaeota bacterium | reverse complement strand
GGGTTGGTCCAGACAGAATACCCAGACTCTTGCTTCCGGGAAGTGTTCTGCGCGCTTTGCCAGAGACCTCCTCAATACTTTTTTCAATAATATTCTCATTAATTTCGTAAGTCCCCTCCACAAAACCCATCAGGAGTGCGCGGTCGCAAAGGATATTAATGTTTCGTGGTACACCCTGGGTGTATTCGTTAATCAGCTCCAGTGCTTTAGGAGTAAATTTTATATCTATTTTAGCGCCAGCCACATTGAGCCGATGTTTTATGTATTGGAGCACTTCGGGTTTTGACAGCGGTTCTAAATGGTATCGGACTGCGATGCGCTGGTTGAGTTGCTGTAATTGAGGTAGCTCAAGGGTAGCCTGGAGCTCGGGTTGACCCACCAGCACGATTTGCAGAAGTTTTTCTGTTTCGGTCTCCAGGTTGCTCAGCAGTCGGAGTTGTTCCAGAATGGGGGGTGTGAGGTTCTGTGCTTCATCAATGACTACCACCACGTTATGACCTTTAGAAATCTCAGCAAGCAAGAAATTATTAAGTTCATCAATCAAATCTTTTCTTGAATTATATTGATACTCAATGTCCAGTTCCTGATTTATTGCACGAAGCAGCTCAACTTCTGTTAACAACGGGTTGAAAATCAGAGCAACTTTTATCTGCTCACTATCCAGTTCTTTAAGCAATGCTCGGCAGAGCGTGGTCTTACCAGAGCCAATCTCTCCGGTTATGAGAATGAACCCCTTGCGGTGCTCTATTCCATACAGCAGGCTTGCCAGGGCTTCTTTATGGCGCTGACTCAAAAACAAAAACCTGGAGTCAGGCGTAATATTGAACGGTGGCTCATTTAATCCATAAAAACTGGTGTACATTGTTGTTCTTGCTTTAATGAAAATCAGGGAAGTTATTGTGCCCTAAACAGTATTTAAATACAAGCTCTTCTCACTCTTCTCATATTAATTTTGATAATGATAAACCTTCAGGGGGTTTATTTCGGTTGCTAATCCTTCACCACATTAAGCCTATTGCAAGTTCTGGAATATCCAGAGAAGTATCCAGCCACCTCACCTCTCACGGCGTTTGAATACAAGTAAATAATATCCGGATAAGGGTGAATAATGATTAAAGAAGCGAGCAAATTGATAATGCTTTCTAAATAAAGGATGCTCGTATATGCGTTGTTCCATATTCGACCAGAGTTGGTGGGACTCGATATATACTTTGCCTTTAGTAAATTTGGGTTTAGTTGAGCTTACGAGAATTACGTATGCAGGGTTCTGGTTCAACACATACGCGGGGTCATAATATTTATTGAGGAATGTACCCGGAGATTTGGCTATGTACCTATCAGTGAGACCTGTAATGTCTAAGATAGGTTGAGGAGTCAGGACGTATCCCACCAGCCCGATGTCCATCAGGGCAATTTTGTCTTTGGGTTTAAGGTTTTGTGCTTTGAGCCAATATGCCAATCGGAGGTGTCCGTTCAGATACCCCACAGCATCACCCTGCACCTTTCCAGCAAGCCCGATACCATTGCGGAACATACCGATGAATGCGATGAACAACATTATGAAGGGTAGAATCTTCAGGAGTGGATTTTTACGAAGCACGCTATAAAGTGTGATTACACCCTCTTGCATCAGCAACATTATGAATGGAATAACAGGTACCATCAGACGTTTGCCCGGCATCCAGTCGCCCCCGGTTCGTAATATTCCCACAAATACACCTAAAATGATTAGCAGAAAATATGCATTAATCCGCCACATTCGTGCACCTGCCAGACCAATAATCAGGAAGACCCCTAATATCCCATAGCCATTATCTAGGAAGAAGTCAGCGATATATTCGGCTCCAGAACAAAATCCACCCAGTTTTGCCCAATAGGTGTTGGGAAGGAGTTCGCCATCATAAAAAGAATAGCGGAAGATATTAACCGGTGCAGTTACGAGCACGAATAGTATGACATCGGTAAGGGTTCTCCTCCAGAACCATTGCTTAAGCCACCAGCGCCCGAGTATTGCGAGCATAAAATATAGATACCCTTCAGGTCGTGTGATAGCTGCCAGAGCGAAAATTAACCCATTGAGGCGTGCAGGTCTGGCTTCAAGATGCGTCAGCATTTCTCGATAAAAGCCTGAGATTATGAGAAAGGTAAACAGGCTTGTCTCAAGGGTATTAACCGAATTACAGCCAAGGTCAGGACTCATAGCGAGAAACAGTACCCCGAGGAAAGATAAAGCAATCGGGCGTGCAGTGTCGCCGCGTTTCCGGGCATAGTTGAGCAATTTTAGACTCAGGAGATATATAAGCCAGATTGAGCCAAGTGAGGTTATTAAGCCAATTAGTTTAGTCCAGATTCCAATTGTGTCTTTGTTGATAAACACCAGGAGAACAGCTGATAGAATCATCCATAAAAAATTAGTATACCCCTCAACGTGTTCCCCCACGTTATATACTGGACCTCGTCCCTCAATCAGGTTTCTTGAGTAGCGAAACGTGATATAGGCGTCGTCATTGATATATTTCCAGTACGCCAGGCAATTGGTGATAAATATCGCCAGAAACAAAATGCCAAGAAAAAGGGTAAGCCCCTCAAGCAGGATACCATTTTTTTGAATTGGCTTCATCTGAGTGGCGTTGTGCTTCAAAGATACTGTGCTCATAAATAAATTTACAATAAACAATAAGAGCGAAACCTGAAAGCGTTCAACGAAAAAAAACAGCAAGTAGATTGGAAGAATTTCGCCACAAAGCCATCTATTGAAGATAAAAGAACCACAGACGAAAAGGATTGCAAATTCCTGTGAACCAACTGTATACTTAACTCACGACATAGCTTTATGGTATCAAGAATATGTATGAGAATCTCCAAGCAGAGGAATGGAATATGCGAATTGTGTTTATGGGCACACCGGAGAGTGCGTTGTATGTGCTTCAACTATTGATAGAATCGAGCAAACATCATATCGTTGCAGTGGTAACGCAACCTGACAGACCTGCTGGACGTGGCAGACATCTTGCCCCACCGCCTGTGAAAGTGTTTGCCCATCAACACGGTATCCCTGTGTATCAGCCGGAGAGATTAAAGAACAATGCGGAGTTCATCCAGACGTTAAGGGGATTTGAAGCTGATGTCTTTGTAGTTGTTGCTTATGGCAAAATACTGCCTCCGGAGATACTCGCAATCCCAAGACTTGGGTGTGTGAACGTCCATTTCTCGTTGTTGCCCAAGTACCGTGGCGCTGCACCTGTCCAGTGGGCAATTATTAATGGCGAACGAGTGACCGGTGTCACAATTATGAAGATGAACGAACGAATGGACGAAGGCGATATACTTGCTCAGGTTCCCGTAGACATCCTTGAGGACGATGACACAGTATCACTGACTAATTGTATGAGTTGTCTCGGAGCAGAGGCACTGCTCAAGGTGCTTGATGAAGCCGAGAAAACTGGCGCTCTTATAGGGAAACCCCAGGACCACTCACTTGCGACCTATGCACCAAAACTCAAGAAAGAGGATGGTCTCCTGGATTGGTCATTACCAAATGAAAAAATAATCTGCCGTATAAAAGGACTATATCCCTGGCCCTGCGCACGGACATATCTTAAGGGTAAATTAATAAAATTGCTCCAGGCAGAACCTTCTCGTGATTCTGATAAAGAACTCCTCCCAGTAAAGGATGCAGAGAAGATTACTCCGGGAACCGTTGTTGGGGTCGCTAAAGACAGGGGGTTCTTTGTTCGGACTGGCGACGGGTTCCTGGTAATAACTAAGCTACAACCTGAGAATAAAAAACCAATGTCGGGTATAGATTTTGTCAATGGCGGATACGTCAAAATTGGTTCCCAATTTGAATCCAGGTGATATGATAGCCCTGAGTCTGCTATGAAACATCTCTCAACACCCTCAACTACACAGAATAATAATCCCCTCGGGTTTCCGGACTGGCATTCTATGCTGGTCTGTCCGCGCTGTCGCAGTCCACTTGGCTTTGATGAGCAGGGAGGCAGAATTACCGGCACAAGGATGACCTGTTCCAGTTGCAATCTTGTTTTCCCAATTAAAGACCAGATTCCGGTGATGCTTTATTCCCGAACTGATTGTCTCTCGCTTGTGGATGAGATTGTCCGGTATCATAATTTTTATCAACGTATTCTTAATCGCCGAATAGAGCGAGACCGCCTTGCCTTCAAAAACGAGGAGCTCCAGTTTAGCCTCAAACTCCTCAGGCTGACATTTAATTCTGCACTTAAGCATATAGATTTTGTGAGTTCTCCATTGCTACTTGACGTAGGTGCTGCGTTCTGCGAGACCTCTGCTCATCTTGCACGACGCGGTGCACGGGTAGTTGCCATTGATTTTTCACCACTTGATTTTTATAACCCGCGATTCTTTTCGCTGGGTGAAGAAACACCACAGGATTTCTTTGATGTATTTGCCTCTCAGCCAGAAATAGACCCACGCAGAGAAGGTTTTCGGCAGGTATTGTGTGATGTACATTATATGCCTTTTCCTGACAATCTCTTTGACATCGTTTTTATTCGGTCAAGTCTTCACCATTGTTATAATCCTCACAGGGCGATGATAGAGATTAGTCGCGTTTTAAAACCCGGTGGAAAACTAATCATCGTTGCTGAACCGTGTCGCAGTCTCCTCCACTCTCAAAAGGATTATTTCAAAAAGGGGCTTGACTATCAGGAGGGTATCCGGGAACAGTCGTTCACGTTTTCTTTTTATCCGGGAGTAATCCGTGCCGCTGGATTTGAGTCAGCGGAATTTGAGGTGTTTTTCCCTTCAGCCGGGGAGCAGGTGATGCGTATACTGAACGCACTTCGGCTCAAGAACCCTTTTGCCTGGCTTCAGGGGCGAAGGCTCAGTGGAAAACTCAGACCATGGATTTTGCTCTTTGTTGAATCTGCACTTAATATATATACTGCAAAATTATATTCAGCACGGCGAAGGAGTGCACCTGCCGAACCCGAAGAGAAACCTTATTGCGAAGAGATTATCCAGAAACTGAATCTTGCTCTGGCAAATTATTCCCCATCCCAGAAATCTATCTCAGAACTGAAACAACTTCATAGACGACTATTAGCCGCCTCAGGCAAACTCCCCTATGAGTCGTCTTTTGCCCGGGAGCTCCCGCACCTGAGCGGGTTTGGTTTCCGTGAACCACAGCAAATCGCAGGCAGGAGAGCACGGTTTATTTTCCGGGACTGCTCGCTTTTTATTGCCCGCCATCCGCATTCCACACAACTGAACCTTGAACTTTTTGTTCCTGCAGATTTGTTTACTGCAACTGAGTCGTCGTGTGGGGTAAGGTTTTTCATCAATGATGTGCCCGCAGAGCCACAATCTCCACTTACCAGCAACTGGCAGACTGTTTCTTTTTCTTTGCCACCTTATCGTCGGAACGAACAGGAGGTCATAGAGCTGCGAATAGAGCAGGACCGACTTATCCCTGCTGTCACTGCGGATAAGGAGTCATTTGGCGGTGCGGAGGTGGGAATTGCTCTATCACAACTCTGGCAGTCATAAAAAAATATCACTCCTTCTCATATACTAATCTTAAAAAGGTAACTTCGCTAATTTTTGAGAGAGGCTAACTTTTTTATGATTCTGCTATGTTATTCCCACCTTTTTAATATAATGGGCAGGGTAATATATATTCACCACCTCGGGAAAAGGACACGAGCTACATCACATCTATTGAACTCTTGATTTTATTACTTCTTTAAGATTTTTTCTTTTCATTGCTGATAGGTTTCCAGCCCTGTGCCCAGGTAATCTGGGCACGGTACGGCAGCCGTACCTTCACCTCACAAAACCCAGCCTTCTTAAGCATATTCCCCAGCTGCTTTGGAGTAAAGTAGTTCTCGTTCCATAGACGTTGAGCCAACGAATTCTTGGGGAATTCCACTATCAGTATTGTTCCTCCAGGACGAAGTACCCGATATGCTTCACGTAAAATCTTTTGAGGGTATTTCATCTCGTGGAGTGCAAACTTCATAACCACCGCATCCATTCCAGCCTCTTTTATAAAGTCTAGATGCCTGGCGTCGCGACAAATACAACGAAGGTCAAGATTTGAATGTCTCCCTTTAGGTATAGTATCATCCGAAATGTCAATGCCGATTACACTCTGTCTATAAGTTTTAGCCAGGTATTGTGCCAGTTCACAGTTACCGCATCCTAAATCCACTATACGACCAGCTAATCGTAAAGTCTGTCCAATTCGGCACTGTATCCGCCTCCCAATCCGTTCATAATAGTCAGACGGAATCTTTTGTTTTTTGGAAGTAGACATCTTTAATTTGACTAATTCAATCTATCTAAGTCTGCTCAACTAAAATTGAGAGCAAACTATGGAAAATCCAGAGTCTCCTGTCTTAACAGAAACAGATGTTCTCTGACTGATAAGATGTTTTTAGATTTTAACAATATAACTGTCTAATGTTAAACACTCTACATATTTTATCTCAATCTGAGTATAGTTTTCAAGCACAAATGCCCTCTCAGAGCTGTATGTATAATTCCTAAAAACGCAATAGGATTTCTGATTCGCTTCATTTTTTTATGAACAAAAAAATCTCTCTTGACCAGGATGCCTTCTACTCGGTAGATTTTGCCTTATACGACGATGGGAGAGATTCAAAAT
Organism: Candidatus Sumerlaeota bacterium; assembly: GCA_021160705.1. Classification (GTDB taxonomy): domain Bacteria; phylum Sumerlaeota; class Sumerlaeia; order MWCT01; family JAGHBZ01; genus JAGHBZ01. The sequence goes on along the minus strand of JAGHBZ010000472.1, from coordinate 1,463 downwards.
ATAACAATCCAGGGGCTCCTGGTCGCTTATTCAATGATTATTGTACTAATCGGGCTGAGTTATTTTGCGAGACTAAATCTTGGCAAGGAATGGTTCATTGGCTCACTCAGAGCACTCGGGCAACTTTATATCGTTGGGATTCTTCTGGTGTATATCTTTCAGGCGTCGCGCTGGTATTTAATCATAGCCATATTACTTGGAATGCTACTGGTGGCAACGCGAACCGCAATTGCGCGCATAAGACGTCCGGTTCCCGGTCTTTACCTCCTCACGCTATCTGCACTTATTGTGGGTAGCATTATTACCCTCGTGCTGGTCACCAAAGCAGTAGTGGGCTGGCATCCCTGGTATGAACCAAAATATCTGATTCCAATTGGCGGTATGATATTGGGAAACTCTATGAATGGCGTTGCACTTGCCGCTGACCGACTGATTGGTGAACTCACAAGCAATAAAGAACGTATTGAAGCGCTACTGGCATTAGGCGCTACCCCGTATCAGGCGTGCAAGACTAATATTATTCGCAGTGCACGGGCAGCTATGATTCCCTCAATCAATAATATGATGGTTATGGGGATGGTCTTTCTGCCGGGGATGATGTCAGGGCAGATTATTGCCGGTGCCCCGCCGGAGACCGCTGTACGCTACCAGGTGATAGTTGTATATGCCATTACATTCAGTGTTGCTTTCTCCTCATTGTTTCTGCTTCACAACTTATACCGACGATTCTTCACCCCCGCTTATCAACTCCGCCAGGAATGGCTAATCCACCCCGACACCTAACCCAACCGACTAACCGACCTAAACCGTTTTTACTAACGTTGTGGTTCTCTCGTAAAGAAGTGAAGACTGAATAAAAACCACGAATTTCTCTTAAAATATCTGGATTAATATTCATACAATGCCCGAAAAGAAAAAGACCATCTTAGCCACGGTATCTATTTAAAGGTGCTTACTAAAAATATTGGATTGTTTCAGGATTAAGATAACTAAACCTCTTTGCGACTATGCGTCTTTGTGTGAGAAAAAATTTTTCTTTAAAACCACGGTTTCACGCGAATGGACCCGAATTCACCAGCCAGGCGGTAAACAAGTCTGGTGCGGGTGGTTGGTGGCTAAGCCATTCTCTGTGTTTTTCATATAGCAATTTGCAGGAATTTACTTAATGATGGAGGTAAAAAAAACAATTCCTAAATTTTATGATTGACACAATATTGTAGAGAAGATTATTTTCTCTCTTGCTTGATTTATTGGGAAATAAGGTAAGGGATAGGAAGTAGGTGATGAGAATACTTTTGACAGGACAGGTTGGATTAAACAAGTCTGAATATCTTGAGAATGCCAAGCAGGTGGCAAATGAGTTAGGTTGGAAATTAAAATTTGCGTCTATTGGTTCTTTGATGATAAAGATTCATCCCGGGAATATAGACGAGACCACGATATTAAATCTCCCAAAAACAGAG
>JAGHBZ010000089.1 GCA_021160705.1 Candidatus Sumerlaeota bacterium | reverse complement strand
GGTTTTGCCGCTCCTTCTTCACCACCGCCACCTGCCTGTGCAGCTGCCTGGCGTCGGGCTGCTACCATAGCTGCATATTCCTCTTTCACCGCTCGTATATCTCGAGGTCGACCCTGCGGTTCTTCCTGGACGACCTGCGCACGAAAATAGTGTTCCATCCCCTGAGTATAAACATTAAACATCATCTCCTCAAACAGCATTGTTGCATCACGTTTATACTCAATCAGCGGGTCACGTTCCGCATAAGCACGGAGATGAATTCCTTCACGGAGTTCGTCTATTGCCAGCAGGTGGTCCTGCCAGTTAGTATCAATGGTACGCAATAGCGTAAAACGGGTTAACTGTTCATTAATTTCCGGACCAAGCAATTCTTCTTTCATCTCATAAGCTTTCTTAATTTCTGGCATAATAGACTCAAGAAACTCTTCAAACTTTATATGCTCACCCACACTCACAGCATCAAGGTTGATATAAGGAATGAACCGCTTTATCCAGTTAAAGAACCCTTCAACATCCCATTCGTCAAAGGGTCGACGTGGATTGCCAAACTCGTGTTCAAACTTCGTTGCCAGTGCTTCAAAGCAGACGTTTAGAAAAACCTGTTTGAGCTCCTCGCCTGAGCTCGTCAACACTTCCCGACGTAGTCCGTATATTGCGTCTCTTTGTTTGTTCAGGACGTCATCGTATTCCAGTGTCTTCTTGCGGCGTTCAAAATTCATATTCTCAATTTTTTTCTGGGCACTGGTGATGGCTTTTGTGATTAGGGGATGATGAATTGGTTCTCCTTCTTTCATACCGAGTTTCCCAAGAATCCCGGTTATCCGTTCAGAGCCAAACAGACGCATCAAATCGTCTTCCAGAGAAATAAAGAACCGAGTACTACCCGGGTCGCCCTGTCTGCCGGCACGTCCCCTTAGCTGATTATCAATCCGCCGGGCCTCGTGCCGTTCAGTACCTATAATGTGTAGACCACACGGCACATCTTCATAGCACTTTAAATAATCCTCTCTCTTCTTTTTCTGTGCACAGGGTGGATACGTGGCGCAGTCTTCATTACAGTTAATACAGCACGCTTCACATTTTACTACACCCTCGCCGAGTTTTATATCAGTGCCACGCCCTGCCATATTGGTAGCAATGGTCACCATTCCAGCCTGACCAGCGTCCTTGACAATCTGGGCTTCACGAGCGTGGTTTTTGGCGTTAAGCACATTGTGGGAGATGCCACGCCGACGTAACATTCGGCTGAGCAACTCAGAGACCTCTACTGATATTGTCCCTACCAGGACAGGCAGTCCACTTTTATGGAGGCGCTCTATCTCATCCAGAACTGCTGCGTATTTTTCTCGTTTTGTCCGATAGATTAAATCATTGTAGTCAATACGCCTGACCGGTTTATTGGTGGGTATAACAAGCACAGACATCTTATAGGTATGCTCAAACTCCTGTGCTTCAGTCGCAGCCGTGCCGGTCATTCCAGCAAGTTTCTCATACATACGAAAATAATTCTGGATGGTTATGGTAGCCAGGGTTTGAGTTTCTCGTTCAATCTCCACGCCTTCTTTAGCCTCTACTGCCTGATGCAATCCATCGCTCCAGCGTCTGCCTGGCATAAGCCTGCCAGTAAATTCATCAACAATGATGACCTTGTTGTCCTGTACCACGTAGTCAACGTCTCGCTCAAAAAGCGAATAGGCTCGGAGTAGCTGCGAGATATTGTGAAGTTGTTCAGATTTAATTTCGTGCTCCTGAAGGGCTTTTTCTTTCATCTTTTCTCGCTGGTGTGGGTCAAGCTCGGTTCGGGATTCTATCTTTGCTATCTCGTCAACTATATCCTTCAGTACAAACATCTCCGGATTGTCTGGCGATAACTCCAGACGCCCCTTCTCTGTCAAATCAATGGTATGTCCCTTTTCGTCTATTACATAATACAATTCTGCCTCAAGTTCCGGCATCTTCTTATCACGCATAAAATCCATTTCCACTTTTTGCATCAACCGGCGTATATCAGGCTCCTGAAGCATTTTCATCAAGCGTTTGTTCTTGGGAGCTCCTTTAAGCGACTGCAAAATCTTTATTCCTGCCTCGTATGCATCGTCAGGGTTATTCTCCAGAATCTTTTCTGCATCAGCAAGCAGGCGGTTTACCAGCAGGTTCTGTTTCTGTACCAGACGTTCTACCATACCTTTGATACGGTGGTATTGGTGTTTGGAACGGTCAACCGGACCGGAGATAATCAGAGGTGTGCGTGCTTCATCAATCAGCACGCTATCTACTTCGTCAATGATTGCGTAGTAATGCCCACGCTGAACCATCTCCGACGGGTCTACTGCCATATTATCCCGCAGGTAATCAAACCCAAATTCGTTATTTGTCCCATACGTAATGTCGCATTCGTATTGTTTTCTACGTTCCGCGGGCTCCATATCTGTAAGAATACATCCTACGCTCATACCCAGAAATTCAAAAATCGGACCCATCCATTCCCGGTCACGTTGTGCCAGATAATCATTTACCGTTACCAGGTGTACGCCTCGTCCGGTAAGTGCATTGAGATAAAGTGGCATCACTGCCGCCAGTGTCTTGCCTTCGCCGGTTGCCATCTCCGCGATTTTTCCCTCGTGCAGGGCAATTGCACCAAGTATCTGCACATCAAAGGGAACCATCTCCCAGGTGATTTCATTCCCGCCTGCTACCCATTTCTTGCCTAAATGACGTCGACAGGCTTCTTTGACCACTGCGTATGCTTCTGGCAACAAATCATCAAGACTCTCGCCATCCCGGAGCCGTTGTTTGAACTCATCTGTCTTTAGCCGAAGGGCGTCGTCTGACATTGAATGAAGCCCCTCATAAATCTTGTTTATACGCTCCACTATTGGCCAGAGTCGTTTAAGTTCTCGCTCCTGTTTTGAGCCTATTACTATTGATAAAACTTTACTCAGCATTTTTTCTATACTGCCTGATGTATTTTCACTTTATTATTTTCCACTTTTACGCCTTCCAATTCAAGGAGTTTTATCTTCCACTCCACGCCCATTGCATAACCCCCAGGGGAGCCATCCTGGCGAACGACACGATGACAGGGGATAATCAAAGGAATCGGATTTAAGCGCATTGCCTGCCCCACCGCACGAACTGCTTTTGGATTAGATGTCATCTCTGCTAACCACTTATACGTCCTCACCTCTCCATAGGGGATTGTCATTGTGGCAGACCATACTTTTCGCAAAAACGCCGAATAGCCCTCCAGAGCCAGTGGTACAGTGAATCTTCGCACATTACCTTTTAAATAACCGAGCAGCTGGCTTAATGCTACCCCGACAAATTCAGGTATATCGCGCGTGCTAATAGTGAACTCTGAGCCGAACCTCTTCTGCTCCATCATTATAAGACGACCTTCAACATCCGCTGAACGTTCCCCAAAATACACCCTTCTTATCCCACGACCCGACGCCAGTACTCCTATCCTTATCCCATCTTTAGTGTTCGCACTTCCAAGATAATATGTCTTACTGTCCATAGTGATTCCTCCAGGGACAATACCAATTCCAGATTTACTTCTATATAAATATATTTCCTAACCCGAATTTCAACAAATGAATTTTTTTGTATCGCT
>JAGHBZ010000083.1 GCA_021160705.1 Candidatus Sumerlaeota bacterium | reverse complement strand
GGTTATAAAAAAGTAATCCACTTTGCATTAGCGAGATGAACAAAATAGATACTGTAACAGAAAGACCAGTTCATCCTGTAGATGTCGGTTAATTGCTGAGACAGAAAAGCAGGGTTTTTAACTGCAAAAGTTTTGCCTGAGATGAATTTTCAATAAGCCTCAATACTCAATGAGTCAGCAATGGTGAGAGTGTTACATATAGCGGACGTGCATCTGGGTGCCTCGTTAAGTTTTCTTGGCGACAAAGCCCGTGAACGCCAGAAAGACCTTGAGGATGCCTTTGTCAGGGCAATTGAGTTTGCACTCACACCAGAGCATCGAATTGACCTGGTTATCATAGCGGGGGATTTGTTTGAATCTCAAAACCCATCACATCATCTCCTGCAGCTGGTGAAATCAAAGTTCTCATTGCTCCACGAGACGGGTATCCCCGTCGCATTGGTGCCCGGAACTCATGATTCCTATGCGTATGCTACATCTGTTTACCATAATGAAGAAAACTTTCCCGGTGTAATATTGCTTCATTCACCTAATATTGGTGAACCTGTGGAAATTAATATCAGGGGAGTGAGCGTATATTTATACGGGATGGTATGGGACAGGTATGAATCTACACCGCCATTTGACATCTTCAAGCGACAGGATAAGCAGGGCATACATATCGCAATAATTCACGGCTCAATCATTGAAAAGATTCCGCAGCACGCAGAGACACCTCCCCCGGAGTACCTCCCTTTGAGTTATCATCGTCTTTTAGAGAGCGGAATGCACTACATCGCATTGGGGCATTACCACAATTTTGATTCATTTGGCAACAACAGGATAGTATATCCCGGTACCCTTGAAGGACTTGATTTCACTGAGTCAGGTGAGCGGTATCTTGTGATAGCAGAGGTTTCTGAGGATAGGGTGAACATTGAAAGGCACAAATTTAATCGGCGAACCTTGAGAGAAATTAGCATTGACGTAACTGAATTTGAAACGATGGATGCACTGGAAAAGTACATTGAGCGTCTCGCTGAGAATGATGCCCGGAATACATTGCTTCGGTTACGGCTCACCGGTATTGCGCCGGAATTGAATATTGATGAACTCATCAGAGAACGATTCGCTGATAGATTCTTTTATCTGGACGTCGTTGATAAGACGGATATTTTGCATTCAGAGACAGTAAATAAAATAGCCACTGAACCCGGGGTACGAGGCGAATTTGTGCGTCTGCTTAAAGAGAAAATCAACGCCTCTGCTGACACAGAACAAAAATCTCTTTATCAATGGGCATTAAAGATTGGGCTCACCGAGTTGATGAAAAAAAGTTAATGGGGTGGCAATCTTAATCGCAAACTTAAATTAATTATAGGCTACTGAGTGAATGAAGAAAAGTGTAAGCCTGAAAAAACTCAAGATTGCTCGGTTTGGCTGTTTACCAGAGGGGCTGGAGATAGAGTTCGCACCGCAGGGGATTCACATCATTGCCGGTCCGAACGAATCAGGCAAGTCTACCATTATGACCGCCATTCTTGGCGTTTTGTTCGGAGACATTGATACCAGAGATTATTTTCCCTGGGGTGCGTCGCCTGAAGTTAATTTTTCTGCGCATCTTGAGCTCTATTGTTCTGACTCCACAATCCTCAGAATCCATAAGGACTTTAAAAGATTTTTCACAGAGGTTTTTCTAATTGATGAAAATGGAGGGAAACAGGTACTTTTTCGTGATACGGTGAAACTACGTGGTCGTAAGTCTTCTGTGCAGGAGTACCACGCTATTCTGGAGGAAAAATTAGGTTTTAGTGGAAGCGATTTCTTCACACGGGTGCACTTTGTCCGACAGGAGGAGATGCAGGTTGACCTGGAGAATGCGTTCCTACAACAGGTAGGCATCAGCGAGAAAGCAGACCTGACTACTGTGCTGAACGCACTTCAGAACCGCCACAAAGAGCTTACCAGATATAGCGAATTCTTCGGGCATACCGCGACAAATGACCGTAAAATAGAACTCCTTGAGAAGGAGATTCGTCTGCTTGAAGAACGAAGAACCAATGCTCTTTCACAACGTGATGAGTCTGCAAGTTTGAGACTTAAAATGAAAAATCTGGCAAGCGACTTGACCAAAAAAGAAAAAGAAATAGCTGAACTCGAACATAGCATAGAGATGGAAAGACAATTATTCAGCCTGATGGAGGAACATAACAGAGTGCGTGAACATCTACAGAGGTTAACAAATCAGCGTAAACAACTTGAGGAACTGAATGCTCAAATTAAAACTACTGAGGAGAAGATTAACAGCGAATTCTCAGTGTTCAAATCTGCTTCAGAGCAAACGATTGAGGCGCTTAATGAGATAATGCGACTGGAACACTCGCTCAGTGAAAAATACCAGACTCTTGAAAAAGCAGAAGAAGAACTTAATTCACACAAAGGCAAAATTGAAACATTAATTGAGGATTTAGAACAGACAAAATCCAGATTCCCGGTAGACACTGAATCTTTCAAGCAGATTGAATCCTTAATGAAACAATACGAAGCGGTGAAGGAGCTTGATGAAAAAATAATCCAGCAGACAAATTCTTTGAGAGCAGTGAGCAAAAAAATCATTCCTGTTCTGCTTATAGGATTGGTGGGGCTGATTTTAATAGGTGGTGGAGTGCTACTGAATATTCTCCTTGCTCTCATACCCGGCATTGCGGTGATTGGTTTTTGTACCCTAAAAGGATTCAAGCTATTTAGTGAAATAACCGCAAAGAAACATCTTATCGCCAACAATGAAAAGGAAAAAGACAAAATTAACAAAGAGCTCTCCACTGCGAAAACCGCTTTGTCTCCTGATGTTCAAAATGTCCTTCAAGACATTATGCAGGGAAAATTGCGATTAAGTGAGCTTCAGGAACAACTGCAAAAGACTGCAGAATTGACCAACAAACTCCAGGTGGAAAAAGGTATGCTGAATAAGACTCAGGAGGGATGCGCCGAACTCAAACAGGAGATAACTAAAATAGAAAACCGCCTGAATAATCTTAAACGTGATTATGGGCACTTCATTATCAATAACGATATTCCGCTAACACAGAGTAAATATAGAGAATACCTTGAGCTAAAAAGCAAACGAGATACACTCCTGGATAGACTGAATCAAGAACCCTCTTATGATAAAATTGTTCAACAGGAACAGGAGCTCGAACTTGACTACCGGACTATATATGCCTCTCTCCAGGAATTTCTCCAGCACCATCCACCGATGAAGTATCTTAAAGAGAAAATTGAATCTAATCCGGCAGAAGCGGCTCAGGATTTAGATAACAAAAGAGAAGGAATAAAAACAGAGAAGAAGGAGCTGGAAAGATTGAAAGAAGAGCAACGGGAACTCAGGACCCGTCTGGAAGTACTCGCAGAGACAGGTGAATCCGAGAGCGTGGACTCACTTGCTGGAATGATTGAAGATAAAAGAAAAGAACTCAAGCAACTCCAGAGACGAGCAGAGGCAATCAGGCTTGCTGCCCTAACTTTAAGAGAAGCACTCGGTAATTTTGAGCAGAAGTACGCCCAGGAGATTATTGATACTGCCTCCAGAACATTTAACATCATCACCAATGGAAGGTATCAACATCTCCAGAGGAAAGATGGCAAACTCTTTCTAATAACCCCGGAGGGGGAGATGGTAACACCTGAGCGTATAAGTCAGGGTGCCCGTGACCAGCTCTACTTAAGTGTCCGACTGGCACTGGCTGAGACGCTATCATCAAAGATTATGCTTCCTGTGATTCTTGATGACCCATTTGTCCACTGCGATGCGGAACGGCTTCAGGCAATAAAAGAACTTTTCTCACACCTCGCTTCAGGCTGGCAAATTTTGCTATTCACCTGCCAGCCAGAACGATTCAAGGACTGGGGAGAATTTGTTCTACGTTTCTCTTAAAAACTGGTGGTATCGCTTCTGAGTTATTATTCCGTTTTTGTTGTAACGTTTCAACTCATCAGTGGAGAGCTCAAAACTTTTATAAAAAAGATTGACAAAACTAAGCTTAATATAATAAAAAAATGAAGTTTTTATATAAGCATATCAATTCAATTCTGAAGATGAAGAACCAGGTTGGCAATGATTATCCGTTGTCCTAAATGTAAACACAAACTCCAGATTTCACCTTCAGAGATAGGTAGACCACTCAGGTGTCCGAATTGTAATGTAAGGCTTGTATTTAAACCACCACAACCCGGGGAGCAGAAATATCACGAAAAAAGAGAATCACTCTCAGCAGAAATAAGTTTTCAGGACGAGACCCTGAATGGATTGCTCTCGCCAGAATCCCAGCAGGCTTATAAAAAATTAAAAGAACTGAAAGGTCTTATTGATGGATATCAGATAATAAAACTGATTGCCATTGGGGGGATGGGTCTTCTTTTTAAGGGTATTCAGTTGAGTTTAAATCGCACTGTTGCTATAAAAGTACTGTCCTCAAAATATGCAAAAAAAGAGGAATTTCGTCGCCGATTCGCCACAGAAGCTGCACTCCTGGCGCGACTTCGTCACCCAAACATAGTCAATATCATCGACCGCAAAGAAGTGAATGGGTTATCCGTGATTGTGATGGAATTTGTGGATGGTGAAAGCCTGAAAGATATTCTTTTGAAACGCAGTGTGGGAATCAACGAAATGATTAATATCATCGTCCAGATACGAAATGGTCTGGGCTATATTCACAGTCAGGGGATAATTCACCGAGACATTAAACCCTCAAACATATTGATTGATGCGATGAACAATGTGAAATTAGCAGATTTTGGTATTGCACATATCTTCAGAAAAGGCGAGTCCAGTGATGAAAAACCATTTGAATTTCAGATGGGCACTCCACGCTACGTAGCTCCTGAGGCACTCTCTTCAGCAAACAAAATTGACATTCGCTCGGACATATACTCGCTGGCAGTGACGTTCTATGAAATGATGACCCGTGTGGCTTTTGACCGCTCTTTATATAAAAAACCTTCGGTGTTGAACTCTGCTTTGCCTGAAGCGGTTGATGATATAATAGAACGAGCACTGAGTATTAACCCAGAAGAGCGGTATCAGCACGTGACTGATTTTTGTCAGGACTTAATTAATGCTCTTACAGGCAGACGAGAAAGACCTTCACCACCTGCAAAGAAAATCCCTGCATTACCCCAGCAGGCTTTTGTGCTGATTATGGCTGTCTTCTTTATTTCCGTAGCAATAGTCTTCGGCAGAAAGCTCCTGTTCTCAAAAAACCCAACTCCTACCCAGAGGATTCCAGTGGTACATTCTGCCGCGACCTCAAAGAAAGGTAGAGGCGAAAATCTTCCCCATAAATTTAGAGGAGAAACCCTTCTGCCGGCACCCCTGGCAGGACAACATCCAGATATACCTGACCATATTCTCATCACCGAGGTGAATGTCTATGAACCTGAATTTATAGAGATTTATAATCCAACATCACAGCCAATTCCTTTGAAACATTATTATATCACTGATGCAATTTATTTTAATGGTGATTACTATCTTCTGCCTGAAGCGCGTAGAATAAAAGGTGGCGATTATTATGATTTTGCTGCACGTTTTCCTGATGACGCGGTGCTCTCACCCGGTGAAGCCCAGACCATCGCTGTCAGTGGTTCGCAACGTTTCTTACACCAGTTTGGGAAATCGCCAACGTATGAGCTCGTTGAAGATGACGCACAACCTGACCCTATCCCTGATATGATTCCGGTTTTCCCGGGAAGTATTAATCCAGACCCAACACTCACGACATTAAGCAACGCTGGCGAATCAGTAATCCTATTCTATTGGGACGGGACGAGCGACCTTGTTAAAGATGTTGACTACGTTGTCTGGGGCGATAAAGAAGAAGCAGTCTGCAAGACCGGGAAAGTATGTGATGGACCTGACCCGGATAATATGCCCTCAGCCTATAGACCAGATACTCCGATTCTCAATCAGTATGTCGCTGCACCAGATGCACCAGCACTTAATACTTCGTTCCAGCGGAAAAACTTAATTGAGTCCGGGGAGATTCGGCAGGGTGGGAACGGCATCACCGGTCATAATGAGACCAGCGAACGGCTGGTTGAATCCTTCATTCAGGCACCACCTACACCCGGGTTTGTGAAATAAAATATACCTTTCATTGTTGCTATTCTCGTCACTTTTTTCACCTTGCCACCTTATTACGAAAAGAAATAAAATATTCAATATATGCCCAAAATATAATGTAATCATTATGACAGAGAAAAATGATACATATAAAAATGCCCTGGAACTTCGGATTGATAATTTTCCCTCATCGCCTGGTGTGTACATAATGAAAGATGCAAAGGGAAACCCCCTCTATATTGGCAAAGCAAAGAATCTACGCCAGCGTATTCGGGCATATTTTCAGCCGTCCAGTGGTGACCAGCGATTGAGCATTCCTTTTTTGCGTCATCGTATCCACGACGTGGATTTCATTGTCACTGATAGCGAAAAAGAAGCCCTGCTTCTGGAGAATACTTTGATTAAAAAATATAAGCCACGCTACAATATTAAACTTCGTGATGATAAGACCTATCTGAGTTTGCGCATTGACCTTCATACGCCATATCCGCGCCTTGAAATTATCCGACGCAGACGACCCGGCGATGATGCGCTGTATTTCGGTCCGTTTTCATCAGCCGCCGCAATAAAAGAGACACTTCGGTTTGTGCAACGAATCTTCCCGCTCAGAATGTGCAAGGACACCCAGTTCAGAAACCGCTCACGCCCCTGTCTTATGTACCACGTAAAGAAATGCCTGGCTCCCTGCGTCTACCCAGTCTCTAAAGAGGAATATAATGCCCTGGTGCAGGGAGTTATCCTTTTCTTTCAGGGAAAAAAGGAAGAGGTCATCAAGTATCTCAAGACTCTAATGCACTCCTATGCGGAGCGACTTGAGTTTGAAAAAGCGGCACTCATTCGGGATAAAATCACGGCTATCCGAAAAAGTATTGAACACCAGAAAGTCTCCAGTTATCGGGAATTCACCCTTGATGCCATTGGCATTGCCAGAGATTGTGACCGTCTGGTGGTCTCGGTTTTGCATTACCGAAACGGGCTTCTGGAGGAGAGTCGGGACTTTGAATTTGTGGTCTATGAACAGCGAGAAGATGAGATTATACGTTCGTTTATCGGGCAGTTTTATGGAGCGGAGAAGTTTATCCCGCCAGAGGTTATCGTTCCGGCTGAGCCTGAAGATAAAGATACACTGGCAGAGTGGCTGAGCGAAATGCGTGGAAGTAAGGTGAAGATTTTCGTGCCAAAACGCGGTGAGAAACTCGCTATTCTCAGGCTCGCTACTGAAAATGCACGGCGGAAACTTGAGCTTGAGAAACAAAAATCATCTGACCGGGATGCCCTGCTTGAGAAGGTCAGGAAATCTCTGGCTTTACCGCGCCTGCCTCGTCGGATTGAGTGTTTTGATATATCAAACATTATGGGTAAGTTCTCTGTTGGCTCAATGGTCTCGTTCTACAATGCCGAACCTGACAAAAATAATTATCGTCGCTTTAAAATTCGCACCATCAACTCCCCTGATGATTATGCTATGATAAAAGAGGTGCTTGAGCGTCGGTATAAGCGTCTTGTGACTGAAGGCAGAGAACTCCCGGATTTAATCCTCATTGATGGCGGTAAAGGTCAGCTGAATATCGCCGCTCAGGTCGTTCGTGAATTAGGACTCAATAATGTTCCTCTTGCTGCAATCGCTAAAGGTCGCTATCCCACTCCTCGACTCTATAGGCAAAAAAAATCTACTCCACTTGAATACGACCATATCTATCTCCCCAACCGAAAGAATCCGTTAAACATCAGACCCGGCTCTGCGGTGCTACTTTTGCTTCAGCGAATTCGTGACGAAGCACATCGGTTTGCCATATCCTATCACAAAAAACTCCGTAGCAAAAAACAACTTGGCTCAGAACTGGACGCCATTCCGGGGATAGGTACACAACGCCGTAAAGCACTCCTGAAGCATCTCGGCTCGGTAGAAAAAATTAAAAAGGCAAGTGTGGAGGAACTGACAGGCGTACCCGGAATCACTCGCTCCATTGCAGAAAAAATCTATACATATTTTCATCAAGGCAAACAACAGCAAAGATAATGGATACTATAAGAGCACAGCGTATTCTGGCAATTGATGTAGGGAGCGTAAGAGTGGGACTGGCACTTAGCGATGAACTCCTGCTGACCGCACAACCCCTGGACGTACTCCCACGCCGACCACAAAAAAAATTAATTCAACAAATAAAAGAAATCGTGAAGAAAAATAATGTTGGCACTGTGGTTGTCGGGCTACCATTGAATTTAAAGGGCGAGGAAACACTGTCCACCACTGATGCCAGGCAATTCGCCGAACGGCTGAAAAGGAACTTGCCCGACGTTCAGATTATTCTCTGGGACGAACGTATGACTACCTCTGCCTCAGAGTCGCTCTTGAT
>JAGHBZ010000246.1 GCA_021160705.1 Candidatus Sumerlaeota bacterium | reverse complement strand
TATATCTTGAGGAACTTATAGTTGACGAGGTTAGCTATGCGACTGACACAGTGGTAGCGAGTTACGATTTTGTCTCGGATAGCGAGGGCTGGCAATTTGCAGGCACAATCTCGCCGTATGATACCCCACTCTCTTCGGTAATACCTGGCAGTCTCGGATTATCCGCAAATGGCTCAACGAATTGCTTCTCCTACTGGTACAGTCCGGATATTCCGATTCAGGAGAACAAAGTATACCGGGCGTTGTGGCGAGTTGCGAGCAATGTGACCGAGCCGGATGAGTGTGTGCAATTTCGTCTGCGAAGCAACCAGAAAGGCTCCTGGCAGGCATGGAGCAGACTGGTGAACAGCAATTATCAGAATGCGCCAACAACCGGCTCACCAAAAGATTATTATTTCATCCTGACTCCAGACATCACAGGAACAGACGACAACCTGCTGGTATTCTCATTTGACATAATGAGTTTTGACCCCAGCGACGATACCAGCTCCTGGCTATATCTCGACGCCGTCAGATTAGAAGAAATAACCATAATACCATAAGTAGTTCACACGTTCCACACACAGGAAGTTATGTTCATCGTGTAAATTTAATGAGTCCAGATTTTGCGTTACCATCAGCAATCCGACGACAAAGATAATTTAGGATGGAATTTTCTCTCCTACCTATGATAAAGTACTCTTACACTGAAGAATAAAAAATAATTCCGTCCAGCAAAACTTTATACTATTCAAGGAGGTATTAAATGTCTACTGAAGAAAGAAAAATAGAATTAATAAAAGGCGACATAACAAAGATGAAAGTGGATGCGATAGTTAATGCGGCGAATACGGAGCTGATGCTTGGTGGTGGTCTGGCAGGTACTATTCGTCGTAAGGGCGGCACTTCCATCCAGGAGGAATGTAACAAGCACGGTCCGGTGCCCCTGGGTGGTGCGGCACTCACTGGTGCGGGTAATTTGCCTGCACGCTACATCATTCACGCTGCCAGTATGTCACTTGGCAAGAAGACCACTGCTGAGTCGTTGAGAAACGCCACACGTAACAGTCTTCGCCTTGCCGAAGAGAATAATATTAAGACCATTGCTTTCCCTGCCATAGGCACAGGCGTTGGTAAATTCCCTATAGAGGAATGTGCAGAGATTATGCTTCAGGAGGTTAGTAGTTTTCTGGAGAAGAGTAGTGTTATTCAAAAGGTATTTTTTGTCCTGTACGGTAATTACGCCTACAATACGTTTAAAAAAGTGTATGATAAAATTTTCAAAGAAGCGACATAGTCCTCCCTAAGAAAAATATCGAAATCTTAGAAGAGATGAAAGAGCGTCTGCATAAATATATGGCGCGTTGTGGTGTAGCATCACGCCGGAAATGTGAGGAACTCATCTTTAGCGGTAAAGTCAGGGTCAACGGAGAAATAGTGCGTGAGCCGGGAACAAAAATAGACCCGGGCGTAGACCGGGTGGAGGTAGAAGGCAGACTTGTTTCAGAACCTGAAGAGAGTATCTATATTATGCTGAATAAACCACCGGGTTATATTACCAGTGCAGAAGATTCTTTCAATCGCCCCACAGTATTTGAGCTGGTAAAAGATGTGAGGAAACGTGTGTTCAGTGTAGGTCGACTTGACCTTAATAGTCGAGGGCTGCTATTGCTTACCAATGATGGAGAGCTGGCGTATCGGCTCACACATCCCCGGTACAAGGTTGAAAAAGAATATATTGTGAAGATTAATGGTGTGCCCACTGCAAGGGAGCTTCGCCAGCTTGAAGAGGGAGTAGAGCTGGAGGGTGGTTACCGCACTCAACAAGCACAACTCAAGGTTCTTGACCGTACAAATAATACCGCCACAGTATCAGTCGTTATCTCAGAAGGACGTAAACGCCAGGTCAAGCGAATGTTCTCTGCTATTGGCTACAGGGTAATGGATTTAAGACGCATCCGTATAGGGGATATACATCTGGGGAAACTTCCTGAGGGGAGATGGCGATACTTGCGCAAAGGGGAAATAAAAAAACTTAAAACGAGTGTTGGATTAGACTTGCCTTCTGAAAAGGGAACTCATAAAAATACTTTTGAATTCAACGAAGCACAGGAACAGAATAATGGAACCCCTGAAAAAATTACGAAAAGAAATTGATAAAATAGACCGAGAACTGGTGAAGTTGCTTGACCGCCGGGCACAGCTGGCACGAGAAATCGGTAAACAAAAAGCGGAAAAGAACATAGCGGTCTTCGACCCGTCGCGACAGAAAAACATTATGGATAAAGTACTACAACTCAGTGATGGGTCGTTCCCGATTGAGGGGCTTAAGACAGTGTACACAGAGATTATCTCAACCTGTCTGAATCTTGAGAAGAGACTCACCATCGGGTATCTTGGACCGGAGGCGACTTTTACACATCTCGCAGCAATAAGCGAGTTCGGCTCATCGTGTGAGTTCATCCCGTATGATACGATTTACGACATCTTTGTGGCGGTAGATAGCGACGATGTACATTTTGGTGTAGTGCCTATCGAAAATTCAACCGGGGGTATAGTTCATCATACGCTTGACCGATTCCTGGAGTTTGACGTAAACATTACCTCTGAAGTTATTGTCTACATTAAGCATACCCTTCTATCAAACTACCCGCTCAAACAAATAAAGAAGGTGTATTCCAACCCACAGGCATTGATGCAGTGCAGTGTCTGGCTGAGAAAGAATTTACCAAAAGCGGAATTGAAAGAGGTATCAACCACGGCAAAGGGTGTGTTGATGGCAAAGCGGACTCGTTATGCGGGTTCTATCGGGAGCGAGCTGGCAGCCAAAATATATAACATCAAGATTGCTGCACGTGGGATTGAAGATAGTAAGGATAATTTCACACGATTTCTTGTTCTCGGAAAGTTCACACCACCACCCAGCGGAAACGACAAAACTTCAATAATGTTCTCCACAAAAGACAAACCCGGTGCTCTGCATAGTGCTCTACTACCTTTTGCAAAGAGCGGGATTAATCTCAGTAAGATTGAATCACGCCCGACACGACGTCGTGCCTGGGAATATGTGTTCTTCGTTGACCTGGAGGGTCACATTGAAGACGTGAAAGTCAAAAAGGCAGTCAAAGAAGTGGAGACCTATTCAACATTCTTAAAAGTGCTTGGTTCATACCCCTGTGCACGGGTCTACAAGAAACACTCGCCAGTATGATGATGAGCGAGTATGTACCTTTGGTTGAGAGGATTGATGTCTACACAAGAACACTCACCAATGTATTGATAGGCGGGCTATTTCCATTGAAAAACTACATCTCAAATTACTAAAAATTAAGCGAGCTGAGAAAAATGAAGAAAAGTATACCAATAATAGTTTGCATAATATTTATTGCCACCTTATGCCTTGAGATTAATGCTGGAGCATTTATCACTGCTGAGCGAAAAGCAAATGAACGGTATAGTGGTGAGCCACTTGCAGTGAAATCTCTTGACCCGGTGTTTGCTTTTTATCCGGACTCGTCACTGATAGATTTCAGTTTTCTCCTCTCACCCCCCGCAGGGAAATTTGGTTTTGTTAAAACAGGCGAGGATGGACATTTTTATTTCGGCGATTCTGGGAAGCGAGCACGGTTCTGGGGAGTGGTCATCACACAGGAACACATTGATATACCAAAAGCACGTGTCTCAGAGATTGTCCAGACGCTTGCACGAGCAGGGGTGAACATTGTGCGATTTCACGCAATGGATAATCGTGCTGGCGAGGAGTATGGTCTGGTCAGGCGGTCTATTATTGAGGAAGGTTACCCACATCAAAATGATTCCCGCCATTTTAACCCGGATTATCTGAATAGACTGGACTACTGGATTGCGGAGTGTAAGAAACGAGGCATTTATGTGTATCTGGTACTGCGGGGGTATCGTACTTTTCGTGAAGGCGATGGTGTGCCCTCAGCGGATAAATTGAAAAGAGCTGCACGACCGTATGCGATGTTTGACAAGCGCCTGATTGAATTGCAAAAAGAATACGCACGGAAACTTCTGGTGGAACACGTCAATCCGTATACTGGCTTGAGCTATGCCAATGACCCGGCAGTGGCTGCAATTGAGATTTTTAATGAGGACAGTCTATTTATGCGTCCGTGGATGTGGCAAAATATGGTGGAACCGTATTTAACCCGGTTTCAACGGCTCTGGAATGAGTGGCTAAAGGAAAAATATGGTAGCACGGAACAGCTTCGTCGTGCCTGGACAAATGTTCGCGGTGAATGTGCCCTTGCTGAGGATGAATCGCTGAAGAAAAAAAATATCCGCCTTCCGAAAATGAACCTGGAATCCTATGGAGAGGCGTTAAATGCAAACTACACAGACCCATTGCGTTCACCAGTAAGGCGACACGATGCCGCCGCATTTGCCATAGCACTGCAAATGAAATATCTAAACGAAATGAAAAAATTCCTCCACCAAATCGGCGTAAAAGTCCCGGTAACTGGGGTGGTTGATAGCACAGTTGTTGCAGACACTTACACCGTAGGTAAGGTGCTGGATTTTACTGCGGAGAATGCCTACTATGAGCATCCCATTTTTCTACCTGGACAGACCTGGAAATCTAAGGCATTCTACAAAAATGTTAACTATATTAAGGATTGGGGTGTTTGGAGTCTGATGCCGTTCATTGCGCGGTATCATTGGGCAGACTGTCCGGTTGGCGTCAGAGAATGGGCAACCTGCTGGCCAAATGAATTCCGCGCTACCAGTATCCTTGAGATGGCAGGGTATGCCAGACTCCAGGACCTGGATTTATTGACCTATTTTGCATACTATACCAC
>JAGHBZ010000077.1 GCA_021160705.1 Candidatus Sumerlaeota bacterium | reverse complement strand
CTCTATGGCTTGCTCTTTTTCTTCTTAGCCACAGAGTTCACCGAGTACACAGAGAAGAAAAATTGCTCTGTTGTAAGCATATCCTAGGATTAATTTTTCCTTTCTGATTGAAGCGAAAAAATCTCACTATTCCAGACCTATCCTGCTCTCCTGGCTTCCTAATAAATACTCTTTTTTTCTATAAGGAGACCAGGAAGCCAGGAGGGAACGACCTTTTCACAACAACTTAACTTTAGGAGTCTGTTCTCAATTCCAGTAAAGCTCACGATGTGCTTTGTTGCAAGCATATCGTAATATTAATTTCCCTTTCTGATTGAAGCGAAAAACCTTACCATCTTAGAGTTATCCTGGTCTCCTGGATTCCTTATTAACTCTTTTTTATAAGGAGACCAGGAAGCCAGGAGAAAGGAGTTAACCTGTGAAGCTCAGCTCTCATTTTCACAATTTTGAGATTAGTGGTAGGGAATAAGGATGATGAACCTTGATAAACCGACTAACCGACTAAACCGACCTAAACCGACCTAAACCGACTAAACGGATTTAACGGACACAACAGTAAACGAAACACCGCCTCCGATAGAGCAGTAATCCCTAAGTACCTCAATTGCTCGCATAATCCTGCTTATTATAGTGGTATATGCACGAAGTGTCCCCGGACTCTACGGGTGTGATGGCACTATCAATCTTAACTTATTATGGTGGTATACGCACTCATCTCACTGCGACAATAATGTCGCCGGTTGAGACTGAGCCATTTGTGGGGTCGTATTCTATCTTTGCATTATTATCAGTAAGGTCAGGACCAATGCTATACAACTTAGCTCTATTACCGACAAAAATGTATTTGAGTGGTTGGTTTGAAAACGGGTCATCGGGCAGGCTCATACCAACCTCTCCAAGTGCTGAAATCTCCCGGGGGAGAGTGCCCTTCTCTTGACGGTATGCACGTACACGGGCTGTGGCAATAGTGAGTGACCAGATAGCGTATGTTATGCCTTCGCGGAGACTCGCCTCCCGAAAATTGGGGATTATACTACTTAAAAATGGCGGGAGCCCAGACTTTAGAGTATTCTGCTCTGTGCGGATAATTTCTGGATACCCCTTTTTCAATAGTTCCTCCATCTTTTGCGAAAACTCCCGATATTGCTTCCTTACAGATTCTTTATTTGCGTTGATGAACTTTATCATCTGTTGTTCCCTGGGGGTGAGGGGTTGTTTCCTACCGGGAAGCATCAAAGCCGACTCAGGGTCATTTATCAGGAGAGCAACATATTTATCCTCGGTTTTTATGAACTGCCAGACTGGTGTCTCAGTTGAGCGTAACCCGGCAAGCTCCTCGGCAATCTTTTGATATATCTCTTTGCCAAAATTTTGTCGGACGAGAAATCGCTGAAAGGATTTAAGGGTGTTTCTTTCTACGGAAAGTGAGATAAGTTTCCCCACAAGCATTGAGTTCTTATCGCACATACGTTGGGCGAACATAAGAGCGTGTTTATACCATTCCAGCGCATAATCAGGGCGATTAATATGCTCGCAGTAAAGCGCCTGAATAACCAGAAGTTTTCCTAAGAGTTGCAACTTCAAGAAATTGGGAACCGGCGATGAAAGTGGCTCATACGGCGGGTATCTGACAAATGGTTTCTCATTACCACGCCAGATTTCGGCAAGTATAGGTTGCAAAGAACGCAAGACCTCTATTTCCTCTTTCTCCCTGCCTGTCCAGCCTTTTTCCAAAATCGTATCAAACGCACGCTGGTGGCGGATAAAGAGATTTGTATTAAATTCCCCCATAGCACGAATATAATTGCTGAGTGCGTTATTCTCACCGCCACCTTCCGCTGAATTGAGGAAATCTTTTGCCTGTGCAATAAACTCCTCCGGCTGTGCAAAAATGGCACTCACATTTCCCAGAATACATAAAGCAATGATTATAATTATCACGATATTTTTATCAATTACCTCCATTTCCTCCCTCCTCTTCTGAAAAGGAACTATCGTATCCTTTTTGTTTTAGACTATTAAAGAGAAGCTGAAGATGACTTAAGGAAAAAATTCCATTAAGTTGCCTCGTTTTACCGTCCCGTTATCTTCCCTCAAATATCTATATATATTCAAGTAAATTCCATTTCTGAAAACGATTTGACATAAACTCTTTATTGAAACATAATAACCCTCTAATTTTATATTCAGCGAAGAAATCCCTGTTCTTTCTTATACAGAAGGAAACAGGCTACAGGAAGTAAAATCATTTTTATTGCCAGGGAGTACGTTAGTATTCTACTGGCGTGATGAAAGTTTATTATCTTATATATCCGCTAAAGGCTGAATCAGAATACAGGATATTTTCTCAGAAGGGTATCCCGGATGGCACGAATACTTGCAATAGATGATGATACTGAATTTCTGGACATCCTTGAGAGATTTTTAACGAAGGCAGAGCATAAGATTTTAAAACTGAGCAATGCAGAGCGTGCTATAGCGGAGATTGCGAGCTTTAAACCAGACCTTGTGATTTTAGACATTTTAATGCCTGGTATAACTGGGGGACTGCTTTACAACACAATCCGCAAATACTACGGTCCTAACCTGCCAATCATTATTTGCAGTGGCACAAAATTACGTGTGCATTCACCAGAAGACCCTCATTTGGAGTATTGCCCGAAACCTGTGGATTATAATAAACTTAACGAAGCAATCCAGCGTCTGCTTGCTGAAGAGAAAGAAATAGATACAAATTTGTAGTCCTTATAATAAGATTTGGACGGTTATTTTCCAAGATAAATCAATCCCTACCAATAACTCTATTGCCTATGATTAAACACGTTAAAATCATAATAAGTTTCCTTTTTCTACATCCTGACAGGTTAATATCCAGAAATGCATTAAAAAAATGAAACTAATTGTAAAGTATTCAGCAAAATGACAGATAAATATATTAAGGTGTAGAATATACTCTGCCGCGAGAAGAAGATGTAATGAAAGCCGAGCATAAGACAAAAAAGCAACTTATAAAAGAAATACAGGAGTTGCGCAAACGCGTAGCAGAACTGGAGGTTTCAGAGGCACAACTCAAGCAGGCAAAGGATACCCTATACGAGACCAACCGAATGCTTACCACTCTGAACGCAGTTAGCCTCGCTATGGCATCCGCCCGCACCCCCGAGCAACTAAGCGAAGCACTCGCATACGAATTACGTCGGGTAATGCGAGTTGACGCCTTCTTTATAGATGCATATTATCCTGATTCATATAAAATCTTAAGTACCGGATGTTTTGATACAATTAATGGGAAATTTCAACGCGTCTCCCCTGTGAGTGGATTTTTCGATCGCGAAAAGAGTCCTATTGCAGAGTCTATCTTTGAAGATAAAGAACCTGTGCTCATCCATCGTAAACCTGAAGAGATAGAATTAGATGCAGACAGATTTATTCGTTTTGGCGACACCTCGCGTCCATCAGCTTCTTTGCTCTATGTGCCACTAGTTGTTGGCGAACGAGTCATTGGTATTCTTTCAGTCCAGAGCTATACCTTTAATGCTTACACCCTGCAGGATGTGGAGCTTCTCAAAGCCGTGGCACGTCAGATAGCTCCCGCAGTTGAAGGTCTGCTTTTGCACCAGCAATTGATTCAAAGCACTGCTGAACTCCGAGAATCACAGCTTAGATACCAGGACCTCTATGAGAGTGCACCAGTCGCTTACTTTTCCGTGGGTAGAGATGGCTTGATAAAAAGAGCTAATAAGGCAGCAGCAGATTTCACCGGATACTCGCTGGAAGAGCTGCAAAGAATGAAGGTCTTTGACCTTTATGCAGAGGAATCAAAAGATAAAGCAAAACAATTATTTGCACAATTTCTAAAAGGAAAAGAATGGAAAAATGAAGAGATGGTCTATAGGAGAAAAGATGGACAAAAAGTCTACGGGCTTCTCTCGGTCAATGCAATCAAAGATGAGAATGGCAATGTTGTGGAGAGACGCTCAGTGGTGGTCGATATTACCAAGCGAAAACGCGCAGAGATAGAAAGACAGACCTTTGCCCAACTGGGGGTTCAATTGGTTGAAGCTGATACTCTGGAGGCAATCGCTATCCTACTGAGTCAGGCTACTGATGAGCTCTTCAACTGGGATGCCTTCTTTTTTGCAGAACGTTTACCTCACTCCAATTTATTCCGTAGGGTATACGCTGTGGATACCATTAATGGCAAACGGGTTGCTTTTAAATCAACCGACAACACCCCTCCCCCGTATCCCGGGTTAAACCAACTCCTGGAGGGTAAGCCCCTTATTCTTAATCGGGAGACTGAAGATATGTTCCCAATGTCCCGCTTTGGTGATACCTCGCGTCTTTCTTGGAGTCTGCTTTTTGTTCCGATAAGCTTCGCTGGAGACGTATTTGGCATCCTTTCTGTTCAATCCTATCAACCAAATCGGTATGGAGAACAAGAGCTGGGTCTACTAAAGTCAATTGCGGACACGGTGGCACCCGCATTACGGCGGGTACAAGCAGAAATTGCCCTCCGCGAAGAGAAAGAAAGAGCACAGAAATATCTTGATGTCGCCGGAGTAATGATTGTAGCCGTCAATGCAAAAGGTGAGGTCACTCTCATCAACAAGAAAGGTTGTGAAATCCTTGGCTATTCAGAGGAAGAAATCATCGGCAAAAACTGGTTCAGTAATTTCCTCCCCCAAAGGCTAAGGAGTGAGGTTAAATCCGTTTTTGATAAACTGATGGCAGGAGAAATAGAGCCAGTTGAATATTTTGAAAATCCAGTCTTGAATAAACAGGGAGAGGAAAGAATTATTGCCTGTCATAATACTATAATAAAAGACAGAGAAAATAATATCATAGGCGTGCTAAGCTCTGGAGAAGATATCACAGAACGCAGGATGGCTGAGGAAAAATTGAACCACGTACACGAAATCTATCGTAAGGCAATAGAAAATGCTCAGGGCGTCCCTTACATCCTCAATTATGCCACTGAGACCTATGAGTTCATAGGCAAGGGATGTGACACGCTTATAGGAATCCCTTGCTCGAAACTAACCAGAAAAGATTTGGAAACTCTTCAACAAGAAATCATTATAGCCGACCCGGAGCATTCCGCACTCCCTCTTAATGAATACATTGACGCATTCCTTAGAGGAGAAATTGAGCGTTATAGGGTTGACCTGAAAATCATCACCCCCCAGGGTGAGGAAAAATGGTTAAGCGATTATTCCATAAACATCCGTGACGAAAAGACCGGCGAAGCTACTTATTCACTGGGGATTCTGCAGGATATTACAGAACGTAAACGA
This sequence comes from Candidatus Sumerlaeota bacterium, assembly GCA_021160705.1. Classification (GTDB taxonomy): domain Bacteria; phylum Sumerlaeota; class Sumerlaeia; order MWCT01; family JAGHBZ01; genus JAGHBZ01. The sequence continues at coordinate 23,953 of JAGHBZ010000077.1, read as the reverse complement.
ATAGAAGAGGAACTTATCCAGAGAGCAAAGGCTCTGGAGCGCTCAAATACCGAGTTAGAGCAGTTTGCCTATATAGCCTCCCATGACCTGCAAGAACCTCTACGAAAGATTCAGAGCTTCGGGGATAGGCTTAAAGATATTTGCTTTGAAGAACTCACCGAGCAGGGGCGAGATTATTTAATGCGGATGCTGAATGCCACACACCGAATGCGGAGATTAATCCAGGATTTACTTGCCTTTTCACGTGTTACCACTCAAGGGAGGCAATTTGTGGCGGTTAATCTCAACAAAATTCTCCAGGATGTCATATCAGACCTGGAGGTACAAATTCAGGAGACTGGAGCGAACGTGGAGGTAGCAGAGCTGCCGACAATTGATGCAGACCCCACACTTATGCGAGAGCTATTTCAAAATCTTATTGGTAATGCCCTGAAATTCCGCCGTCCTGATGTCACGCCTCGGGTAAGGGTATATAGTCAGCCTTTGCTACAAAACAAAGATGAAGAAAAGATTGGTGCTGAAAATGTTAAATACTATCAAATTTTTGTAGAAGACAACGGAATAGGGTTTGATGAGAAGTATCTTGACCGCATCTTTTTGCCATTTCAGCGCCTGTACGGGCGTGGTAAATACGAGGGCACCGGGATAGGACTTGCGCTCTGTAGAAAAATTGTGGACTGTCATAATGGTCAAATCACAGCAAAAAGTAAGCCTGCACAGGGAACGACTTTTATCGTCATACTTCCAGTCCACCAACACAAAGGAGAACTGTATCAATGACTGAATCTCGAAAACGCTTCATTATTCTATTAGCGGACGACGACCCGGAGGATAGAATGTTACTCAAAGATATAGTGATGGAGAGGGAATTAACGGATGAACTCCGGGTCGTTGAGGATGGCGAGTGTCTCTTAGAGTATCTCCAGCAACGTGGTAAATTTGTAGACCCTGACTCTGCACCACGTCCAGACCTGATTCTGCTTGACCTCAATATGCCGAAAAAAGATGGTTATGAAGTACTTAAAGAAATAAAAACTGACCCCTTGTTATGCGACATCCCGGTGGTTGTACTCACACAATCCTCTGAAGAGAGAGACATCGTGCAGAGCTATAAAATGGGGGCTAATTCCTATATCACTAAACCCGTTACCCTTGATTGTCTTATTAATACCCTAAAAACTCTCTGGCAAATTTGGTCTCCTATTGGTGAACCCCCTGAACAAGAGTGAGGGAACAATATGAGCAAAACAGTAATTAGAATTCTACTTATCGATGATGACGAAGAGGATTATATCCTTACTAAAGATATGCTTTCCGGGATTGAGGATGTGAACTTTAAACTTGACTGGGTCTCTACGTATGAAGACGGTCTGAATGCGATTAAATGCTCAGAACACGATGTTTACCTAATTGACTATCGGCTTGGGGCAAAGGATGGGCTGGAGCTAATGCGAGAAGCTCTCGCCTATGGGTGCAGTGCTCCTATGCTCTTACTTACATCACAGGGCGACCGCAAGGTAGACCTCTCTGCTATGCACTTTGGTGCCGCCGGGTATCTGGAAAAAGCTCAACTCTCACCATCTCTCCTGGAACGCTCCATTCGATATGCTATCCAACACCAAAAGTTAAAGGAATCTCTCAAAGCCTTATCACTTTATGACGACCTTACTGGACTTTACAATCGGCGTGGATTTCTCACCCTGGCTGAACAGCAAATTAAGATTGCCGACCGTAAAAAGCGGGAGATGTATCTTATTTTTGCCGACGTGGACGGAATGAAATGGATTAATGACAATTTTGGTCACTGTGAAGGTGACCGCGTGTTAATAGAAATTGCCGGGCTCCTTAAAAACACATTTCGCAAATCCGACATCATCGCCCGTATCGCTGGAGATGAGTTTGTTATCCTCGTGTTAGATGCTACCCGCGAGTCCACTAATTATATTATTGCACGGTTGCAGAACAACCTAAGTAAATATAATCGTGAAAGAACCTTTCCTTTCCCTCTTTCTCTGAGTTTTGGAGTAGCCCATTATGACCCTATGAGACCCTGTTCAATTGAAGAGATTCTTGAGCAAGCGGATGCATTGATGTATGAGCAAAAGCGTGAAAAATATAACTCCTTGACCCAGAAACCTAATCTTGTGGACTGATTACACTCATAGGATTTGCCTAAACTTTTGCTTAATCTTCGCCGAAGAAGTATATAAAACTCTCTGAATGGAGCTAACAAACAGAACTTCGTTGCATAGATTCGCCACAGTGAATAACATAAGTCCATTATTATTAGTTGCTTTCAGAATAAATATTACTGCACTCTCTTTAGAAAAAGAGGGGCAGTGAGTTTTGCAGGTGCATCATTATGAAACAAGGGAGAAGAAAACAAATTAAACACAGACTCTTTCCTGAGCGTAAACACGCCAGAAAGACGCTACAGGAGATGGACTCCTTCTCAGACACTCTCATTTCCCTGATGAAAGATGGACTTTATGTGGTTGACCCAGATGGTGTTATTATTGATGTGAACCCGGCTTTTTGTGAGATGACTGGGTTTTCAAGAGCAGAGCTTCTGGGAGTTGGTATGCCACATCCGTTTTGTCCACCTGAGGAGTTCAAAGAAATAGAAAGGACATTTCAGAAAATTAAACGAGGTGAATTCCGGGAGTTTGAGTTGACGTTTATGCGAAAGTCCGGCGAGCGGTTCCCTGTCCTCGTCTCCCCAGCCTGCATAAAAGACGCCCAGGGGAATGTTGTCAATTATTTCGCAACAATTAAAGACATCACTGAGCTCAAACGCCTGGAATCCCGACTCCGCACTAATGAAGAACGCTACAGACTCCTTGTGGAAAACCAGACAGACCTAATCGTGAAAGTTGATATTGAGGGAAGGCTTCTTTTTGTAAGCAAGACCTATTGTGAGACCTTCGGCAAGAGCGAGGAGGAATTGCTCGGTAGAAATTTCATACCCTTTATCCATCAGGATGACCGGAAAGCTACCGCCGAGGCAATGTCCACCCTCTATCGTCCACCCTATTCTTGCTATGTAGAACACAGAGCAATGACTCAGGAGGGCTGGAGATGGTTTGGGTGGGCATACAAAGCTGTACTGGATGAAGAGAAAAATGTGGTGGCAATTGTTGGGATTGGCAGAGATATTTCCGCCCGCAAGCGCACTGAAGAGGAGCTCCTTACGACCAACCAGACACTTTCAACATTACTCTCGGTAAGCCGTGCAATTGTCAGCAGTCGCACCCCTGAAGAGTTCAGTGACTCCCTTGTGCGAGTCTTACGCGGAGTCCTGCGGATGGATGCTTTCTATCTCGACGCTTACATCCCCGGTACGGATGAACTCTACGGCTTGGGCAATTTCGACACCATTGACGGGCAGTTTCGTCGTGTCTCGCAAGTGGATGTGAAGTTTGAACTTGGTAAAGGTCCCAGCACTAAAATAGTCTTTGAGAAAAAGAAACCCATTCTCATCCATCGCAAGCCCTCGGACTTAACGGACAAAACAGTCTCAACGTACAGCCCTGGCTCATTCGTCCCATTCGGAGATAAAAGCAGACCCTCTGCCTCTCTGGTCTTTGTCCCGCTAATTGTTGGCGAACGTGTGATTGGCGTTATGTCAGTTCAGAGCTACACTTTTAATGCCTACACACAGAGAGATGTAGAACTTCTAAGCGCTGTTGGGCGTCAGATTGCTCCCGCTGTGGAAAACCTGCTTCTCACACATCAATTAATTAAAAAGACCGCAGAGCTTCGGGAGTCTGAAGAACGATTTAAACAGGTGGCTGAAAATGCCCAAGAATGGATTTGGGAAATTGACACTCAGGGGGTTTACACCTACTCAAGTCCAATGGTGGAGAAGATTCTTGGCTACAAACCTGAAGAAGTCGTGGGAAAAATGCATTTTTATGACTTCTTTCATCCGGATGACCGAGAGAAACTCAAAAAGTTTGTGTTTGACTCATTTCAGAAAAAACAATCATTCCATAACTTTCTTAATCGTAATATCCACAAGGATGGCTCTACGGTGTGGTTAACAACCAGTGGTGTGCCAATTCTTGATAAGGATGGCAATCTTCTCGGATATAGGGGCGCAGATACAGACATTACCGAACGTAAACGTGCAGAAGAAGAATTAAAACAAGCACATTACATCTATAGAAGTGCTATTGAGAACGCTCAGGGACTGCCCTACCTGTTGAAATATACTGATTATATGTATGAGTTTATGGGTGAAGGATGTAAGGAACTCCTGGGTATACCATCCTCTGAGCTAACTTTTGAAAAAATGAGAGAGATTACAAAAGAGATGATAGTTACCGAACCAGATGCACCCTCTGACCCTTTTGAATATGGCAGGATGTTTAGGCTAGGTAAGGTAAAACGCTATCGGATGGATTTACGGATAATTACCCCCTCGGGTGAAGAGAAATGGCTCACCGATTGCTCGGTCCCTGTACGTGACGAAAGAACAGGAAAGGTCATTGGGTCGCTTGGCATATTACAGGATATTACTGATAGAAAACGAACAGAGGAAGAGTTACGTAAAAGCCGTGATGAACTACAAAAATTACAAATGCAGTATCAAGCGATATTGCGTAGCACTCCCCACGGGTTATGTATGTTGAGCCCGGATTGGAAGATAATGTATGCGAACCGTTCAATGCGGATAATCCTTGACCCTGAATGCACCAGCACCGCGGATGTGATAGGTCTCTCCCTGAGAGGCTTATTTGCAAGTAAAGAGGAGTACGAGGAGTACATCCACTCAGCTACAGAATCGGTCCGAAGAACCGGGATTGATATGCGGGAACTACATCTACAAAGGGTAGACGGCACCAGGTTCTGGTGTATGCTTTCAGTTGTATGTGTAGACCCCACAGATGTAGAGGCAGGCTATGTTGCATCTCTAAGCGACATTACTGAACTCAAGCGAGCTGAAGAACGTAGCAAGGCGTTTGCAGAACTGGGACAAAGACTTAATGGGGCAAAGAGCCAGAAAGAAGCCGCAAAAGTTATTGTTGATACAGCAGAGCATCTCCTTGGCTGGGACGCTTGTTTTGTTTCTCATTACATACCTGAGGTGCATGCGGTCTATTCGGTGTTGAATATTGACACCATAGACGGAAAGAAAATTGAGTTTCCACCCGTATTAAGTGGCAAATTCCCGAGTAAGATTGAGGAACGCACAGTTATAGAGGGTGGTCAACTAATTTTGCGAGATACTACTGACGTGGAAAGTAACCTGATACCCTTTGGTAATACCTCACGACGTTCAGCCTCGTTGATGTTTGTTCCCATCCGAAAAGGCAAAAAAGTGGTAGGGATATTATCCATTCAGAGTTATACCCCGTATGCCTACACAGAGGATGACCTTAAGACATTGCAGTTACTTGCAGACCATTGTGGTGGCGCACTGGAACGTATTCAGGCTGAGGAATCCCTCCGGGAAAGCGAAATGATGTACCGCACTCTGTTCGAAGAGGCTCTTAACCCCATTTTTATAGTTGATGAGAAAGGGCGGTTCATTGACGCAAACAACTCAGCCCTTGACTTCCTGGAGCATAGACGCGATGAACTTCCTACTCGCAAACTCTGGGAGTTACTCCCGGAAACTGTCCTGAACCAGGAGAATCACAAAGGTTCTCTCTCCCTTGCTCGGCGCACTATTGAGACTGAATACTCGGTTCACGGAAAGAGTAAAACTCTCTTACTCAATGTGGTTCCCTTAACTGTATCAGGTAAAAGAATCTTTTATGGCATTGGACAGGATATCACAGACCGCAAACGTGCTGAAGAGGCTCTACGGGGAGCTGCACGACAGTGGCGCACTACATTTGACGCTATTAGCGACTCTGTCTGTTTGATGACTCCAGAGGGGAGAATCTTGAGGTGCAATAAAGCCACCGCTGAACTCTTAAGAAAACCATTTAGTGAAATAGTGGGGCGCACTCACTATGAGTTAATTCATAAAACATTTTCACCTCCACAGGATTGTATCGTACAACGTGTGCGGAAAACCCTTCGCAGAGAAACCACAGTCCTACAACTGGAGGATAGATGGTTTGAGGCATCCATTGACCCACTCCTGGATGAATCCGGGAATCTTATGGGCGGTGTCTATATCTTAACCGACATCACAGAGCGCAAACGTGCAGAAGAGGCACTACGTGTGGCTGCACGTGAATGGCGCACTACCTTTGATGCTATTAGCGACTCTGTCTGTTTAATGTCTCCAAAGGGGAGAATCTTGAGGTGCAATAAAGCCACCGCTGAACTCTTAAGAAAACCATTTAGTGAAATAGTGGGGCACACTCACTATGAGTTAATTCATAAAACATCTTCACCTCCACAGGATTGTATCGTACAACGTGTGCGGAAAACCCTTCGCAGAGAAACCACAGTTCTACAACTGGAGGATAGATGGTTTGAGGCATCCATTGACCCACTCCTGGATGAATCCGGGAATCTTATGGGTGGTGTCTATATCTTAACCGACGTGACCGAACGTTTGAAAGCATTAGAGGAATTAGAGAAATCTCATAAAGAGATGCGTGCACTTGCCAGACATCTGGACTCAGTCCGTGAAGAAGAAAGGACTCAAATTGCCCGTGAGATTCATGACGAGTTAGGGCAAACTTTGACCGCCCTTAAAATGGACGTTTACTGGCTGGCTAATAGATTGCCCAAACACCACACATCACTTATTAAGAAGACTGAAACGATGTTAAAACTCATTGATATGACCATTCAAACCGTCAAGAGAATCTCTACCGAATTGAGACCCGGATTACTGGATGACCTGGGGCTTGCTACCGCTATCGTATGGCAGGCTGAAGAGTTTCAGAAACGAACTGGAACGAAATGCGAAGTACAACTCTCCCCGGAGGATATTGTTGTAGATAAGGCGCGAGCAACGGTGATTTTCCGAATCTTTCAGGAGACCCTTACAAATGTTGCCCGACACTCTCAGGCTAGCCGGGTTAGTGTCAGCTTGAGGCAAAAACACAATAAGTTGGTGTTGACAGTTAAGGATAATGGTATAGGAATTAATAAAAAGCAGATTTATGACCCTCATTCATTTGGGTTAATTGGAATGCGAGAGCGGTGCTACTCTATCGGAGGCACTCTCTCAATTACTGGTAGACACAATAAAGGGACTACAGTAATAGTAACTATTCCTCTTAATCTAGGAGGGACAAAATGATAAAAATACTTATAGCAGATGACCACCCAATAGTGCGGGAAGGCATAAAGCAGATACTCGCAGAGACCGACGATATGGTAGTGGCAGGCGAAGCCGCCACATCTCAAGAAGTGCTCAACAAAGTGCTTAAGGAGGATTTTGATGTGGTCCTGTTAGATATTAGTATGCCCGGGCGAAGTGGTCTGGATGTCTTAAAAGAAATTAAATTTGCAAAACCAAAGATTCAGGTCCTTATGTTAAGTATCCACCCTGAAGAACATTATGCTGAACGTGTAATAAAGGCAGGAGCTTCAGGTTATCTCACTAAAGAGAGTGCCCCTGACGAATTGATTGGAGCAATCCGAAAAGTCTCTCAGGGCAGAAAATATATCAGCCCTTCTTTTGCTGAAAAACTCGCCTCAAGACTGGATACCGACACAGATAAACTCCCACACGAACGTCTCTCAGACCGGGAGTATCAGGTGATGCGTATGATTGCTTCCGGAAAGACCGTTAAGGAAATCGCTGAGGAAATGGCACTTAGCATAAAGACTATCAGCACCTATAGGTCACGTGTTTTGCAAAAAATGGGGATGAAAAATAATGCTGAACTCACTTATTATGTGATAAAACATAATCTTGTGGAGTGAGATTTCATAATTAATGGCAATTCAGAATTGTTCCCCTTAAGTTTCTAGTACACTCAAAATAAAAAAGTTACATACCTCTTCCCTCACCACAAAACCACCCTTTGTAAGACAAAATCCGACAATGAAAAAAGCAAAAATCTTACGTGAGAATTAGTCTTTGTCTGATAGACACAATTTCTTAATCTCAGTACTATAATTTGATTTTAAAATATAAGGCGTTAATTGAACAGAGAAAATTAGACGCCAAATTTATCTGGAGGAAATAATGAAATTATGATTGTTGAGAAAATGAAAAATACAGATATTAATCCTGGAGATTACCTCTTCTTCGGGAGGACTACAACGGAGATGATGAATATGAGCAAATCCCTCAAAATGGAAGAGACACTCCGGGAAACCCAAGAAAGATACCGGGCGCTGTTTGAGCGTTCACTTGATTGTGTGTATCTCCACGACCTGGAAGGAAACTTCATCGACGCTAATCCAGCCGCACTGCATTTACTGGGTTATAAGAAGGAGGAACTCGCTACACTTAATTTTAAATCTTTGCTTAGCAAAGACCAGATTCCAAAAGCCTGTAAGGTGCTTAAAGAAATAATTGAAACCGGCTACCAGGATGGGCTTACAGAGTTTAAACTGAGATGCAAGAACGGCGAGTATGTTTTTGTTGAGACCACCGCTTCGATGATTTACCGCAATGGACGCCCTTATGCAATCCAGGGTATTGCACGCGACATCACCGAGCGGAAACGCACTGAGGAGGCTCTCAGAAAGGCATACACCGAGCTAAAGGAAACTCAGCAGGAACTTATCCAGGCTGAGAAACTCGCTGCACTCGGAAGGTTTGCCTCTGGCTTTGCCCATGAAATCAGAAATCCACTGAGTTGTATAGTCGCCGCAGCTCAAGTCTGCCTCAGCAATCATACCGACACCACACTCCTGAGAAAGTATCTGAAGATTATTTTAGATAACGCAGAGAATGCAAATAAGATTCTTAAGGATATACTTGATTTTGCCAGACCACGCGACCTGACACTTGAGATGGGAGATATTGGCGAGGTCATTGCCAGTGCACTGGAGCTCGTTAAGGGTCGTTGTGCACGCCAGGGTATTCGCATCACTCGTAGAATCAACAGAAATCTTCCACCGCTCCTGCTCAACAAAAAAAGCCTTCAGGAGACATTTCTAAACTTTATCCTCAATGCGTGCGATGCTATGCCTGAGGGCGGGAATCTGAATATTACCTCATATTTTGACCCACACTCTGAAGAGGTAATCGTCAGGTTCAAAGACTCTGGCTATGGCATTTCTCAAGAAAATTTAAATAAAATATTTGAACCCTTCTTTACCACGAAAGATGACGGCGTGGGGTTAGGTTTGTATTTAGCCCACCAGATTATTAGTTACCATAACGGAAGGCTTCATATTAAGAGTAAACCTGGCGAAGGCACTGAAGTGACGGTGAGATTTCCGGTGCTGAAGCAGCCTTTCTCAAAGGTCTCTTCTTCAGAAGACACTGAATCGGTAGCAAGTGTGTGCAGGTGATTCGGAGCTAAATTTAGAACTTAAACAAAAAGCAAGGAATCAGCTGGTCTGTGTGTTGGTTCATCTATTAATCGGTTAAAGGGGTAATTGGAGAAGAAAATGGAAAGGATTTTAATAGTTGACGATAACAAAGATATGCGGTTCATCCTCTCTAATGTATTAAAGGATGAAGGGTTCGACGTCACCGCAGTGGGTGATGGAATACGCGCTCTAAAGGAAGTTAAAGAGAATCCGCCCGCACTGGTCCTATTGGATATGCGTCTACCCGGAAAAGATGGCATCACTGTCTTAGAGGAGATGAAAAAAATTGATAAAGACCTCCTGGTCATTATGCTTACCGCATACGGGGACGTGAAAAGTGCGGTTCAGGCAATGAAGTTAGGCGCCTATGATTACATTACCAAACCATTTGATAGCGAAGAAATAGTGCTGGTAATCAGGAAGGCTCTTCACACACGCCACCTGAGCAAAGAAGTAGAGACCCTCAGAAAAAGATTGAATGAAAAGACCGAGGTCGAAGAACTGATAGGCGACAGCCCGGAGATAAAACAGGTCATCAAGCAGGTCAAGATTATTGCCCCTACCAATATGACAATTATTTTGGAGGGTGAAAGTGGCACCGGCAAAGAATTAATCGCTCAGATGATTCACCAGGAAAGCCACCGGAAAAACAAACCTTTTGTTGCTGTTAACTGCGGCGCTATCCCTGAAACACTAATTGAAAGCGAACTCTTCGGCTACGAAAAAGGGGCGTTTACCGGGGCAGATACTAAAAAAGAAGGCGAGTTTGAACGCGCAAACGGCGGCACATTATTCCTGGATGAAATAACCAATCTCTCCCTACCCGCACAGGCTAAACTCCTCCGTGTACTTGAAAATAAATGCATTCAACATCTTGGTGGGAAGAAACTTATAGAAGTAGATGTCAGAATTATCGCCGCTACCAACGTTAATCTCAATGAAGAAGTTAGAACTGGTAAATTCAGACACGACCTTTTTTATCGTCTGAACGAATTCTATATCACACTTCCAGCCCTTCGCGAAAGAAAAGATGATATTCCTCTACTAGCTCAATATATCCTGGATAAAGCAAATCAAGAATTTAATAAAAAGATAAAAGGATTCTCTCCGGAGGTAATGAGAGCCTTTCTTAATTACTCCTGGCCGGGTAATGTGCGGGAGTTGAAAAATGTCATAAGAAGAGCGGTACTTCTGACAAATTCTGAATATATTAAACCCTGCCATTTACCCCCACACATAATTACCTCACCGGAGAGTAGTGGTGGCTTAAAGAGTTTAGAGCAAAGACTTTCATTGAATGATATAACCAGGAGGATTGAAAGAGAGCTGATTGTAAAGGCACTTGCAGAAGCCGGGGGAAATAAGACAAAAGCTGCTGAACTCCTGGGCATACACAGAAAAGCTCTCTACAGAAGATTAAAAAGTGTGGGATTGTGACAATTCCGTCCACTTCTGTCCCACCTCTGTCTCACTCTACTTACTGACTCCTTAAGCAATCCTTCTCTTATGCATCCTCTTATCTTTTACCATACCCCTCAATAAGAGTCCCCATAAGCTTATCATCGGCTCTTCAAATATCTTCTCGGTTCGCATACTCTCTGGCACGTGTATTGCATACTATTCACTTATTAGTATTAAAAAAATTATACACATAATGCTCTTTGATAACCGTGAATAACGGCGTAAAGGGAATGAGTAAAGTATAAATATGCTTCTTTTGGCTTTCTTACTTCACACAGGTACTCATTTCCTTCTGAATTTCAAATAGAGTTGCCGTCAGAGAGGGTACACGAAACCCAACCTGAAAAGTGAGTCACAGCTCTGGAGAATAACCTTTCTACATACCGGGTCGAGAGCGTGAACCCTCGGTTTTGCCACTGAAGGTTGAGGCTCTCTTCTGACCTATCACACCTCTCGGCGGCACAGGGGAGACGGTCTGTACGCAGACCATCTCCCACTTTCTGTAAAGGCTTCCATAGAAAAGGAGGTTTTCCCAATTAAGACTATACACGGCATAAAATTACGTTCTATACCCCAAATTCATTCGCGGGCTCATTTAGAATTATATCTACTACAGAAAGACAAAATCTCACTCCTACACCAAAAAGCGAGCCCATCCATAATTAGAAATATTCTTAAAAGGCGGTTACAAAAAATAGAACTCGGAATAAATAGGCTTTAGACATCTAATAAAAATAAATAGCAAATGAATAAACTTGGCAAATATATCTACGGCATTGTAAACTCCGGTAATGTACTTCAGATTTTTACTCCTGTCTCGCTCTCAGAGTGGCGTGAACACAAGCCACAGGTGACTGACTTCGCCAGTATTACCACAACAATTCCCTCAACAACTATAGCAGAAACTAAAACACCCACCTGGATATATACAATTCCTTATAAAGACATCTCTGCCCTTGTGAGTGATTCTCGGATGATTGACATCACGAATCTACCACGAAACCTGCTTGAGCGTCTACAGAGAAAGCATCGAGACGTTATTGAGAAAATTATGAATCTAAAGTATACAATCATCCCGGTAAATATTGGCACCTTTGCCGAGAACGAAACTGAGGTCAGACATATCTTACAGGAAGGATACTGGTTACTGAAAGAGATACTGAAAGAAATTAAGAACCTTATAGAAATTGACGTTATTGTCACGTGGCGTGATTTCAAAGCCATACTCCGACAGGTCGCCGAACAAAAAGAAATAAAAGAATTGAAAGAAAAACTGTTAACTAATCATAGAAAGATAACGTTAACCGAGCGAATTGCTCTGAATTCTTTGACCCAGCAAGTGTTGAAACGCAAAGTAGAAGAACTCGTATCCAGATTACAGAATGTCTTTAAGGATATATGTCGTGAATTTAAAATGCTTGAGCCGATGAATCCCGGGATAGTGATGAATGCCGCACTCTTAATCAATAAATCAGAAAAACACGAGTTCTATAATAAAGTAGAATGGCTCAATACCAGATTTGGTGAGAAGCTAGAGTTTCAATGTCTAGGTCCCCTTCCCCCTTACAGTTTTTATACCCTTGAAATAAAGCAAAAATACTCCGATAAACTATGGCACGCTGATAACCTCCTTCCCGGCAATAAAGTAATAAGTCAACTTGGTCTTAAGCAAACTTATAAAGAAGCTACGCTCCTGTCGCCCCATTCGGTGGTTAACCCTGGGGGAAAAGACTTTGTATACCGTTCGGACGAACTAATCAGAAATTATGCGTTTCATTTCAATCATCCCCTTGCACGTCAGCATCCGGGTTAACTCAAATAATTAAGCTCTTTTATAGAGGTGAAAAGATGGGCAGAGAAAAAAACAGCATTATTTATCTTTATTGTGTGACCAATATTATACCCAACATCAAAGACCTTTATTACTTAGACCAGGGGGTATATTTTGTGTATCACCAGGGGCTTTACGCCGTTGTGAGCAAAGTCTCTGCAGAAGAATTTACCCCGACGAATATCACGCGTTCGGAGTGGCTCACGCTTAAAACAAATCTTCATATGAAACTTATAGAAGGAGTGATGAGATATTCTTGTGCAGTACCATTTGGGTTCGCAACGCTGTTTCACACTGAGGACACCCTAAAAGCAATGCTCGAAAAATATAAAGGCACTCTTTTGGAGAATCTTCAGACCCTGAAAGATAAAGATAAACTGGGCGTTATGGTGTATTGGAATGGTAAACTCCAAAAAAAGGCTATTCTTCGCTACCTACCAGAGCACCTGAGCTCTGAAAACCCGGTTGCACATCCTTCATCTGCTGTGATGAGTTCTGTCCTTGAAAAGAAAAAGGAGGCATTAATCAAAGATATGGTAAACAAACAACTCGGTGGCTTTGAGCAGGACTGCTCCAGAATTTTAAAGCAATATAGCCTCAACGCTCAGTCAAATACTTTCTCGCCCGGAATGGTAACCCTAAAAAAAGATACGATGATATTAAGTTTACCCGGTGGGGATGAAAGAAATAAACCGACTCCGCCTTTTCAAGCACAAGCAGTGGATAAACTTCGGGCAAGATTTATGAGTAAGAAGTGTGATTCTGTCTATTCTGGTATGTATCCGCATTTCAATCTCCTCCATCTGCGAGAAAAGACAAATACTGCTTGATATGGATAACATAGTAGATAGCTCAGGAGAAACACGATATGTGAATCAGATGAAAGAGAGTAATATGAATAAGATTTTTTTATAATTGTTTATCAGCGGTAACACGACCCAATCTCACCGCTCAATTGCGGTGCTTCGTCAAATATGTGAGGAGGAACTCAAGGGCGTATGTAAGTTAAATATCATCAATGTGACTGAACGACCTGAACTGGCTGAACAGGAAAGAATACTTGCTACACCTACACTCGTTAAAGAAACCCCTCCACACTCTCAGCGTATTATCGGAGATTTGTCTAATAAGGAAAAGATTTTAAAATGGATAAACATTAACTCCAAGTAGTTCACCGCTCCTAAAAATGAAAAGCGAGTCTAACGTTAATATTGGCTTGCCAGTTTGTGCCTTGCAGATACAGAAAAAAAATACCTCTTTAGAAATAGTTCTCGGTAAAATGGTACGATTATAAGAAGTTGCTGAGTGTTATTTATGAGCATTTCAAATGGCAATTAAAACTCTTAATGATGAAAACCACTTATATGCAAACCTCCATAAGCCCCAAAAAACTGCCCTGGTAGCGCTCAGGTTCGTTCCTCCTGTCTCTTATAACATTTCCCATTTGAGATTTTACAAATGAAATTTGTGCCGCCTCATTTTTGTATAGTTCTGAAGGAACGACCTGTATGTAGCCCAGTGCGTCAGCGCTGGGGTTAATGGCAGCAAGTAGAGACATCCGAGCTCCGTAGGAGCGACCTGTAAAAAGAAAATTCCACTCATTTCAAATAGAAAACGTTATTACAATATCCTCCGCCTGGCAATAAAAAATCCTATATTGAATCGTATAAGGGCTCAAAGCTCACGGTAGTGAAGTGGACTATTCTGGCTTGACGTATATGAGCCGGTAGTGCTTGCTTTCTTTTATAGGTTTGAACAGAGAGCTCATATTCAGAGGAATATTATGGGTAAGCATCCAATCAAATAGTGTCTGCCGAATAATTAGTACACGGACGTTATGTTTTCTGAGAAACTCCAGTGTCCTGTCTTTTGAAAACATCTGCCGATAATAGAATTTATCGTCCGTGTCAATGAACACGGGTCGCCGTATGTAATACGCAAGTGGTGAACCCCATTGGCTTAGTACAGAGCCATCCTTACCAGCAAACTCATCTGCACGTGAAGCAACCTCCCGATAGTCCATATCCGGCAATACCAGATGTGCGCTATGGTCTTTTATATGGAGCATTGAATAGTGTCCCTGTACAATAAATATTCCCATTGCAACAATCAGAAACAGTGCCTGCTTTTGTGAAGACGAACGGGTAATACCGCGAAAACCTCCATCTACAAATGCCCGGCAAGTACTCATCAGCAGTAGACATAACAAAGGCGAAATAAGATACATAAATCTCTCATAACTATAATACCAGAAAGAATGAAGCGCCATATACCCCACGCTTATCAGAGCGACAAACTGAAGTCTTCGCCCCATTACCCCTCGCAGACCAAATAAAATGCTCACTATTCCCACAACGTTCAGTAAATATATCAGAAACTGAGCCATTGGCGATGATGAGATAAATCTTTTGCTTAAAAATGGTGACAATAAATACCTCATAAAGTTCTTTCCTGTCTCTCTTAACGAGAGGTGGGCAAAAAACTCCTGGATATACAGCAGTGATGCAGACCCCTCACTCCTCGGCTGACTGAGTAGCCATATAAGAAGCGGGACGAAAAATAGTATGACACCGCAAATCATTAGACCCGGAGCCGGAAAACTTCGCCATTTTCTGAAATACCAGAAATATATAATCCCGATTACCCAGAGGTATCCTGCCTCCACACGTGTGGCAAAGGCAATACCTGCTAATAGGAAACTCCCCACCCCATAGACCCACACCAGAAGCTGACTCCACCTACCTCGCCCTGCTTCACCGGTATCGCACCTATCCCTGTAAAACATACTTTTGCGAAACAGGAGCACCGACAACAATATAAAGACCAGTGCAGTGGGTTCTGCAGATGGCACTGCACTCCATTTTTGAACAACAAAATGTAGTGAAAGTGCACCAGCAGTTGTTGCCGCCAATAATGCATCTATTCCACTCTCTTTAAATAAATAGAACGTCAATAACACCGACACCCATAAGCATAATAATTGCAATGGAAACCAGGGCTGAAGCGAACCCGGGGATAACATATCCGCTATACCCACGAGCACTGAATATCCCGGGAAGTACTTATTATCATACCCATCGTTCCAGTTGACAGTGAGTCCTTTGCCCTGAACTAAATTCCGTGCCTTTGAAAGGTAAAAATAACTATCTGCCGGATAATACGGTGTAATCCTATGAGCGTAAATAAGGAGAGCTGAACCTGCTAAAAGCGCCACGAAAACCACCCCCAGCGAGTGCCGTTCCCACAGGTTAGCTTTTTTTGTGCCCGACATTTCCTGTGCTTTAATCTACTTCATTTAGATTGTCGTAAAATACTATACGTCAGCTCACTTCACTGATTATCCTCTACCCTGAGTGAGTATTCATTCTACGCCCGGCAATGTCACAATTGGATTACCACACTTATCGCAAAGTATTTCCACTGTGGTCTCGTAGACCTCAGAGATTAGCTCTGGCGTTATAATCTGGCGTGGTTCACCCTGAGCGATAATCCTGCCGTGCTTGATGACGACAAGACGATGACAAAATCTTGCGAGATAATTAATGTTGTGCCCCGCTATGAGCACAGCTTTACGTTCACGCTTTACCAGTCGGGATAGCAGTCGTGCAATAAACACCTGATGTTTAAGGTCAAGCGCAGAGGCTGGTTCGTCAAGGAGGAGTATGGGAGTTTGTTGTGCCAGGGCTCGGGCAATAATGACGAGCTGTTGTTCGCCTCCACTGAGCTCGTGAAATGAGCGGTCTGCAAATCCCAGTGCGTCTACCTCCCCCAGCATATCATAGGCAATCTTCACATCCGTTGGATGGTCAAATAACCTGCCCTCAGCCACCGCATACCGACCCATTAGCACCACCTCCAGCACTTTATACGGGAACACCAAACCACTACTCTGCGGAACCACTGCTATTCGGCGGGCAATCTCCCTTGCGCTCAATGTGGAGAGTGGTATACCAGCCAGCACCACCTCGCCCTGCTCAGGGCTAAGCACTCCACTTAGAACTTTTATCAATGTACTTTTCCCCGCACCATTTGGTCCTATAAGTCCAACGAGCTCCCCTTGCTCAAGACTGAGCGAAATGTCTGTTAATACCGCCCTGCGCTCATAGGAAAAAGAGAGATTTTTTGCCGTCAACATTTCTTTATTTAATCCTGACCCTCAAGTTCCATATTATTGTTTTAATGCACTTCACTTCTCCCACCTATTACTTAAATGAGCTGAGTTACGGTTTAATGCATAGTATTTGTGGTCCTTAATAGCAAATTTTTTCTATCACAATTTTTAAGTTGGATATAGAGGCTGTTGCTGACAAAATGTTTCAGCCCCTGCTATTGAACTATTTTACTTCACGAACATTCACCGCTGTGGTGAACTCCCATCTACCTCACATCTCATCGCCGGAGGAGTTGCAATGCTTCACGTTTCACGCTTCACGTTTCACGCTTCACGTTTCACGCTCCACGCTTCACTTATCACCCCCCCCATATCTCATTATCTCATTGGCGGGACAGAGGGAGTTCCAAACCATTTGATAGTAGCAATTGTTCATCCGTCAGGATACTCTCTACATCTCCATCTGCCACAATGCGTCCTCTATTTATTACAAAGCAACGTTCACATACATCAAGCACCAGGTCAAGGTCATGGGTGGCAATGAGCATAGTCTGGGGCAGGCTCTTCAGAAGATTAATGGTCTGACGGCGATGCTGGGGGTCTAAGTTGGCTGAGGGTTCGTCTATCAGCAATATCTCCGGAGAATAGGAGAGCACCGTAGCAAATGCCAGCCGTTTTCGTTCGCCGATGCTTAAATGAAACGATGAGCGCCGTTCATACCCTTCAAGGTCAACTTGTTTTAGTGCCCTTGCCACCATTTCAGTAACTTGCTCTTCAGGATAACCCATATTTATCGGAGCAAAGGCAACTTCATCAAATACCGTTGGACAAAAAAGCTGGTCGTCCGGGTCCTGAAAAACCAGTCCAGCTCGACGCCTGATTTCACGGCGTGTCTTAGGGTTGAGTACCTGTCCCAGAACCTCCACCTCTCCTGTTCGTGGGATTCGGATACCAATCACCACAGTCATCAACGTTGACTTCCCTGCTCCGTTCGGTCCGACCAGTCCCACTTTTTCATCCCTGTAAACTTCAAGCGAGACGCCTCTTAACGATTCCACTCCATCCGGATATGTATAATAGACATCTTTGAGCCTGAGCACAGGAGTGTTTGTTCTATCCACGTCTGTCATTTGCATTTTTGGTTCCTAAATCGCCAGCTTGATTACAACAATTAATCCAGTAAAAACAAAGAGGAATACAATGTCAGCCGTATGGATTGAAGGCGTTTGTAGGAGACACACCTCGCCCCTGAACCCACGCGCACACATCGCCTGGTATACCCGTGTGCTTCGTTCAAAACTACGTATAAAAATTGCCCGAACAAGGTAGACCACCGACTTCATCAATAGTGGTAATCCCTGACGCCTGACCAGCCGAGCCCTGTGCGCGGTCTCCATTCGCTCGGTCTCATCAATCAGGAGAAAAACGTACCGATACATAAATGCAAGAACAGTTATCATAGTCTGAGGTACTCGCACCATACGAAGCGCGTAAAGGAGGTCTGGAAAACGAGTCGTGGAGACCAGCAATACACTTGACCAGAACACCAGCACTGATTTCACTGCAATTGTGCCACTCAAATACACTCCCTCTGCGGTTATGGAAATCGGGAAAATGAAGTTGATACCCCAGAGAATCCGTTCTCCACGAATAAACGGCAGTAGAATGAGTAACGTAATCATCAGTGGCGAAAGCAAAAGCGTCTTGCGAATCACGTATATAATGGGAATCCTTGATATGCTCACCACACCTAAAATCAGCACTCCTGCTATAACAAACTCCAGTGGTCTGTATATACTGGCTGTCAACGTGAAGAGCAGAATAACACCGTATCCACAGAGCTTCACCAGTGGATGTATCCGATGAACTGGGCTCTCCAATTCGCTATACTTATCTAAAAAACTATGGTGCATTATCCGTATTTGAGTGTTTTATTCGCCAGCGATGAAAGATATATTTTAACATTGCATTAAAAATAATTCATAGTGAGAAGTGAGATATTTATAATCCTGATGGTAGGGTATCTTCAAGTAAGAAGAACCTTAATTGACACAAAAGTCCAAATTATACTTTAAAGAGTCTATGTATTCTCAGGACTCGCCTCACGCTCTAAGGTTTTTAAAAAGTCAAGGAGTCGGACTCGCACTTTACCTGTACGGGTCTTTGACACGACGACAAAGTTTAGTGTCTGTCGTAGTCGAAACACCTTCCGATAAAGGGCAATTGCGCGTGGTCGCCAGCAACCGCAATTAGCATAAACACCTGACTCAGTCCTGAGTGTAAGTGGCTGATGAGTATGCCCGAATAACAGGACATTGAGTTTTTTCGGCACTCTGCTCAGGAGATGTGCTCGTTCTGGATACGCAAGGATTCTCTCTGCCTGGCTCAGAATTGATGATTGAGTGGCTTCGCTAAGTATTCGCAGATGGTTAAGGTAACGTGGGGGTCTTTTCTTTTTGCCGGAGAATTTTCTTATGAGCGCCTCAGCTGCTATCACTGCTTCGCCTATCAACGGCAGGTACTCGGGTTTGATATGGAGCACTTTTTTGCTGACGAGGATGTAGAGGAGATGATTTATAAGTGTTGCGGTCAGTCCCAGGTTCATTTTCTGGTATTCTCTTGATTGTTTAAGGAGTTCAGGTGCTACCAGTTCTGGCAGGCGTGAGGCAGCGTACCACAGCGTCTCATAAGTACCCTGAATGTTATCAAACAAAGGGCAGCTCGGTTCAAATGGATTCACCAGTTTGATGACGATAATTGACCCCACCGGTAACTCCTCAGGATTCTTAAAATCGTTGAACCGATTGACCGGGTCGAGCTGATTTCCATGCTCCGCATAAATCCCCCATTCCTCATCCACGTAAGCGAACAAAGGTTTGCTACCGTAGTTCTTGTTCAGAGAAGGCAAAAATTCACGGAGTAATTTAAACATTTTTTTATCCACGAGTTCATGGTCATGGTTGCCGATGACAAACGTAATCCTGCCACCATTCTCAGCAAAGTGATTGAGTGCGGAGAAAAAGGGTTTATGTGCATCATAAATCCGCTGTAGTCGTGCAGGTTTACGGAACTCCTCCTCCACGGGTTCGACCTGCAGGAGGTCAAAAATATCACCTAAAAGAACGAGCTCAGGTGGCTGGCTATTATCTTTCTCTTCTGCCATCCTCAGGATATACTCAATAAATTTTTCAAAGAGCTGATGCATACGTGTGAACGCACGACGGCGAAACGATTTCTTCTGTAACTCAGCCTCATCAGCATCTTTGCCGAGATAAAGGAAGTCGTCGCGTTCATCACCGCAGCCTAAGTGCAGGTCGCCGATAAAAATTTTCATAGTCATTCACTCCTTTCTGCACAGTGGAGAAATCCACTTAATAAACAACATAGATTATGAGCCATCTGGCTATAAAAGTATCTTGATTCTATCTGGAAATTTTCTGCTTTTTTTCTGGCTTAATGCTCACCAGGATGGCATTTCAATGATAAATAGAAACTCCGCCTGTGTAGTTTTTGATTTTTGATAGGAGGCGAATAAGGTTTCTGCAGAAAGTACTTTTATGACGGGGGATATATTAGCCCGGAGCAGGTTAAGCTTTACTCCAGGGCGAGAGAAGAATACAAATACTACACAGCCTTCACTTTATATTATTTTGCAAAATTCTCAGGGTGAAAGAGAAGAGAAGAAGTGAATCCCTTTATTAGTAGCGATAAATTTAAGAGAGTTTTGTGGAACACCACTTTTCTACCAGCGAGGGAGATTTCTCAGGAGGGATGAGAGCTCAACGTGGCTCTAAATGTGCCTCCAGTCGCTCTACTCGTTCTGAGAGTTTTTCCAGCTTTACCTCAAGGAGATGGTGTTCATCGTGTTTAACCATCGCGGCGTGAAGTCGGTCAAGTCGCTCATTAAACCCGTTCATTTGCCCACTAATTGCAATCCATAAATTTTCCATACGTTTGCTTAATTCGAGGTTAACATTATCTATCCGCTGGTTCATTGCATCTAATCTGTTGATAACATCTGCATGGATTCTATCAATCCGCTGGTTTGTCTCGTCAATCCGCTGGTTTAGCATAACCAGTTGTTGCTGATGGTCGTCAAGACGTTTGGCGACGTGGAGCATCTGTTTTTCCACACCTTCCATCCGTTGCTCAATATTACTCATCCTGTTGTGTAGTTCCTTGAACTCAGGGAACAGCAGGTCTTTTATCTTCCCTGTAAACCGTTCCAGTAATTTCTCTTCTCGGTCTGTCATCTCAGTATCCATAAAATATAATCTTCCATTAGCATACCATCTCCAAGTTAAAGATGTCAACACTTTTAAACAGCCTGAAATTTACACTGGTCTGAGGGATAGTTACATTTTTTGTATTGTGCTTTTGACAGACTCCGAAGATAACACTATTCTGTTTATCATTGTTCAGCTGGTGCCGGGAGGATAGCGCTGAATTGCGTTGACCGGAGAGACAGTGCTTTCAGATGGGACGTTTCACAAGAATATTGCCAATAAGTATTTTTATTATAGTGGGTCTTCTTCTTGTAGGCGACGCACTGAGCAACAAAGTCCTGCTCTACGGACGTGATACTGTAAGTCATGATTACATTCTCAGTTATTATGGCTGGCAGGTGGTTCGGCACAATGCGGTCATTCCGTTGTGGATACCGTATTTATTTTGTGGTATACCATTCATCGGCTCCTTTGCGTTCTGTCCTTTTTATCCGACAAATATTCTGTCGGCATTTTTGCCATTTCCACTGGTGTTCAACCTTCAATATTTTATTGCACTGCTCATTGCCGGATTGACATTTTATTATTCTTGCCGTTCTTTTGGTCTAAGCGAGGTTAGTGCCATCTTTGGTGGTGTCGTGTTTATGTCCTCCGGGCATCTGGTCTCGTTGATACATCCCGGACACCTGCAGAAAGTTCAGGCAATCATCTGGCTACCACTGGTCATTGGGTCAGCGAACTTTTATCTCCAGCGTCAGGAGACTAAATACCTGCTCATTGGTGGCACTGGACTCGCATTGCAAATCCTTGCCAGTCATCTGCAGATTTTTTATTATACGGTGCAGATTCTCGGGCTATTTTTTCTGTTCGCCTTTATAGCGGATGCCATCACTGTACGAAATTTTATTCAAAAAGTGCTCATTCCAGTGGTACTGATGCTACTCATCGGGTTATTCCTGTCCTCAGTTCAGTTATTGCCTTCACTGGAGATGGCGGGGGAGAGCAACCGTTCACCTTGCGTCCCTTATAAAGAAGCCATAGCAGGTTCGTTTCCGCCTGAGGAACTGCCCGAGCTTCTATTTCCGCGTTTTGTCGGCGATAGCACTGAGAAGGGATATGGACAGTATCAGGGAAGATGGAAGGAACGTCTTGTGACCGACTACGTGGGGGCAGGGGTATGGGTATTTGCAATCATCGGGCTTTTCGCAGGACACAATCGGTGGCGCTGGTTTTTTGCCATTTTATTTCTCCTCTCTATGGCTCTTGCGTGTGGCAAATTCTCGCCACTCTACCGATTCTTTTATGAGCACGTCCCCGGGTACAACAAATTTCGTTCACCTGCCACCATAATGGTCGTGATGACATTCAGTCTGGTCACACTGTCAGCACTCGGATTTGACCATTTCTGGCGAAAACCTTACGGCAATCTCACACTCCGAATGTACAGGCGACTGTTGTATACATCCAGTGGATTTTTTCTGTTAGCATTTTCATCACTGTTGGTCTGGCTATTGTGGAGAGATGGCAGGATACCCACGAGTATCTCCTTTTTTCGCACTTTCCCGTTCCTGCTATTAGCGGTGATTCATCTGACGTTTTATCTGGGCGTTCTTCTGCTTGTTATGTCGCTGATTGTTCGTTTCCATCAGCAGAAGAGTTATCTCTATATCCTGAGCGGAATACTAATACTGGTAGCATTTTTCGACCTGAGAGCAAACGACCGCATATTTATTAACCCCATACCGATTCAGGGTTATCATAACTACCTGTTCAACTACGAAATAGATTCGTATATCAAGCGAAGAGCAGATAAAAGTCCCCCACGCCTGCTGGATACCTCAAATGTACTTCGTATGCGTATGATTGCGAGACGTATTGCCACACCACACGGGTATCATCCTGTTGGGTTCAAAAGATATTTTGACCTATTAGAGCGCTACTGGTTTGAGAGCCCGGAGTTTCTTCGGCTATTCAAGGTCAACTATGTTCTTACCAAACATCCTGAAAAATTTATGAACCTCGGGTACAAGATTGTGAAGCAGGAGGGAAATAGCGTTTTATTGAGCATACCAGAGGAGCAGATGCCGTATGTTTATGCGCCTGAACGTGTGCAGTTTGTGAAGTCAGGACAGGCACTTGCCACTCTTCCTGAGCAGTTGAATCCATATCGGTTCAGTGTAACTGAGTCGGACCAACTGGTGTCTACTCCTGGCGAAATGATATTTCAGAACCCTGACGAAATATCACTCAACTACAGCGTTATTAATTACAGCGAAGACGAGATTAGCCTCCGTGTAAGTGCTCGTAAGGAGTGCTATATTGTGATAAGTGAACCCAATTTTACCGGCTGGCGGGCGTATCTGGATGGAACAAAAAAACTGCATATTTTTACTGCGAATCATTTATTCCGAATGGTGAACATCCCCGCTGGTTCGCACATCATAAGATTCACCTACAGACCCTTCTCTTTCAGACTCGGACTCTATATCACACTCCTCACATTATTTGCCATAATTTCGCTCCTCACAATTATGAAACACACCACCCCGAGCACTAAAACACTCCAATCTAATTAGCATTGACTACAAGATTGAGAAATGTGTGGTTAATGTGCCGGAATTCACCTTCACTTCACATAGGTTGAACCTCTTCGCCTGTTATTTTTTGCTTTTTCGGTTTAATGGACAAAGCACAATTAGCTCTCTCTCCAGAGGTTCTTGCTGGCAGGGTGTCTTGATATTTTCTATTTCCAGGGAGTTCCTCTCGGAATTATTTCAAATGAACAAAATGGTTACAAATTTCATTTTTTTAATCTTAACTGCAGAATGCTATCATACATTTATGGATATACTCACATTAAAAGTTTTGATAAGAAATAATACGATAACATAAAAAAACCCCTCCTCCTTCAAAGGG
>JAGHBZ010000308.1 GCA_021160705.1 Candidatus Sumerlaeota bacterium | reverse complement strand
ACGTTTAGATAAAGCCTGTTGCGTGCACGATTATTTGATAGATAGAGGTCAAGGTCACCGTCATTATCAAAATCAGCGAATTTAACATCATAAGCAGGGTCAGGATGGCTGCTTAAGAATACCTCACCTTCCTGGAGTAACCGGGGAGGCGGATACGTGTTTCCAGCTGGTTTAAAGAAATGTACACCTTCATTTAATGGTTCACCGACGTTGATAAACAAGTTCTGATATTCGCCACCAATACCAGCGATACCGCCATTTGCGGTCATCAGGTCAAGGTCGCCATCACCATCTACATCACCAAAATCGGAATTAACGGTGACATTCCCCATTGGGTCTGTGAGTGGTGGCAGGTGTCCACCACCCCAGTATGGGGGTATAGCGCGTACCGTTGCGTCATAGAACATACTTGGGTCAGTCGGGTCAAGCGGGTCAGGGGGAGCATTGTAGTATTGATTAACGAGCAATTCGTTCTGAATACCTGCATTGCAGACAAATACGTCTATGTCACCATCATTATCAAAATCACCCGGCACTCCATACACACTGTATCCATCCCCTGCTCGCCAGAATGTACCTGGAGTAACGTCTTCAAAGAACCCAAAGGAGTCATTGAGATGAAGCTCAATTGGACCGGGGAATTCAGAAACCTGCCATATCTCTGAAGGTAATGCGTCGTTAAATATCATAACATCCCGGTCGCCATCCTGGTCAAAATCCGCCGCGGCGGCAGCACGTGCCCTACCCCGATGTGCTGAGAAGTTTTGCTGGTATGGTCGAGCGTAATTTAAAAGATAAACAATCCAGCAAGGACGAAAATTATAAACCATACTTACACCAGTAACCAATCCCCACCTACCCCTTAATGAGCCAAAATGGAAATTGGCGTCTTCAGAATTTATAAATTTTAATGGGTCGGCAGAGTTCACAATAATTGCCTGGTTGTCGCCGGTTGAAGTGAAATCACTTACTATCACACCTTGCGACATATCTCGCTCAAAGGTAATAATATTAGTCTCAGGTGCAGGGGCGTCTGGAGAGTAACCATCAGGAGCACCAAGCCAGAAGAACTCATCGAACTCACCTGGAGTTCCTCCAGGTCGCGGAATAAACCAGTCTAATCCCCAATTCAGCATAATAAAATATCCATCTGCAATCCCATCGCAATCAACGTCAAAATTATCGTATATGGGGTTGACACCATTATACACATGGTATAGATACCAAGGCCGATAGGCGTCTGCTACTATAATATCAAGTGCCCCATCATTGTGAATCGGAGAGAGAATTACCTGAGAAGATTCGCTTGGGTCCCTCTCAATGTTCGGAGAGGTATCTGGTAGGTCAGGGAATAGTGGAGGCATACGGTCAAACTCCGGTGTTCCCATCCCTCCACCAAACAGACCATCTGAGCCGAGTGTCTCGTCTGTGAAATAAAACCCGCGAGTCCACGGGTCTCTATCATTTACGTGATTGATTAGCACACGCTCACTGACCGCTAATTCATACCCGCCAGAAGTGCTCTCTTGGGGGTCAAAGATGCGGTCATAATTAGAGACAACAATGTCAATATCACCATCACTATCAATATCACCCACATCGCTTCGGGTACTCCTATCTAATCCAACACTACTACCACGATAAGACGGGTCAAAATGTTCATACGGATTAAATGGTCCATTGTTTAAGATACCTGGTAGAACGATGGTGGTAACATCGCGGAAGAAGCCGTCACCAACTGAGTCACTATCAGGGTTGGGATTAATTGTGGGGTCATCCACGTCTTCATTAATATATAGGCGGTTCTGAGCACCTATCATATTAGGTGTGTCGAGAGAGGCGAAATTAGATACATAAATATCCAGGTCTCCATCCCGGTCAAAATCCGCAAGATTTACGTGATAGGAGTAGTCAGCGTCAAGTTGTCCGTGCCACCAGCGGTCATCCGGGGTGTTGGGGATGCCGTCAATACCAAATGTCACATCGGTGAACTTACCTGTTCCGTCGTTAAGATAAATCCTGTTAACGAGCGAGATGGCACCCTGAGCACCTATTGCCCCGTTCACAACGATAATATCAAGGTCTCCATCATTATCAATATCCCCGGCAGCTGCGCCATAGCTATGTAGCGAATCTACGGGGAGTGCATCGCCATTATTTCTTGGCGAATAATCAATAAAATAGACCGTGCCTGAAGGTGGTGGGGTTGGTGTTGGCGTTGGTCCGGGTGTACCTGTTGGTGTTGGCGTGGGAGTCCCGGTGGGCGTGGGTCCCGGTGTCCCGGTCGGAGTAGGTGTAGGACCAACTGGTGTCGGCGTGGGTGTGGGTGTCCCTTCTGCTGTAGAATTTGTGACAATAATAATGCCCTTGGTCACTCCGCAATCTACTGAGACTGGCTCTGAGACCACCGGGTCATCGCCAAATGCACAATCTTTATAAGAACTGGTGTCGCGCAGAAACCCGTATACCATTGTAAAACTCACTGACTTACCGGGAAAGAGCTGATATGGACCAAAATAAATCGCAGCTGCTGCACTCGCTCCTATTGTAGGCTGTAAATAAGGATAATAGAACGGATATGTGGAAAGATTAAGCCAGCTGGCTATTACAATTTCTGCCACGCTAATCTGTCCCGGTTCATTAACAGAAAAAATCGCCGATAAAAGCGAGTCCGGAACATTATCCAGCACTGTAAACGTAAATGGCTGTCCAACGGTCGGCTCTATTCTTGTCTCCTCAGTTATTACACTATCATTCACAACATAGAACGACCGCTGATTATATCCCAATGCAGTATCAAAAAGATTTCGCAACGAAATCTTGACAGGCACACTTGTGGATTGATTATTGGTAAAGGTAAATGTCACACGTAAATCGTCATAATTGTCAGTGTCGCCAGCGGTGTTGACAATTTTGAGTTTTTCTTCAACAAGGATGGAGTCATCTATTACCCAGCTCCCATACGCCTCTTTGGCAGCATCATTGATAGACATAGGAGTAACTACCTGCCCAAAATGTTGCCCAAAATTTGTATAGGAAGTCACACCATCCTGAGTTTCTAACATTATAGTGGAAAAGGTAGTTGATGGCTCAGGATACCCAAAAAGCAGCGGTTTCCCGGTAGATACACCCATATTGAATTGCCCATATTCGTTCACCACGACGTTTATCCAGTCGGAACCAAAGGCGTTGTCACCCGGTTGTGGCGGATTGATACCCGGGGTACCGGGTTCAGGGATATCACAGCCTCCATAAAACTCAGGGGTGTAACTCTCTGTGCCCGCATACGTAGCCAGCACATCATCTTCCTCAGAAAGCACAGGGTCTATATCGCCAAGGTACACAGCATAATCAGGTGCTGGCGGTAAACATCGAATCTCGTAGAGCCCATTATTTTGACCCGCATCTCCAGCAAATGCGCCAATAGGAATCCGTAAGTCCTTTCCAGTGTATACCTGAGCGATTAACTGAATGGGACCCCTATCAGAGTAGATGGTGTCAAGGTCAAGTCGTCCATCATAACGTGGTAGTCCGGCAAATACAGGTGCCATCACCACCGGTGCATCCACACCAGCAGTCCCAGCCCCAGTGACTAGAGGAGAGTTTCCATCAATTACTTCACCCGAAATACCTGCACTGCTTAAGAATTGACTATTGGGATAATTCAAGCCAAGTGTCATTTTGTCATCAAGGTCGAGTTCGCGGAACTGCCAGGGGTCAGTAGGATAAGCACTCCCACGTGGACGATGACCACGACCCGTCATTGTCGCCATATAAAGATAAGAATGCCCTACCCCTGGCATATGCCCCATCTCGTGTTCCATAATCCCCTCAATATCAGGAGAGCCCAGCCAGTCCGCATAAGCAGTTCCACCGGGTGGGTCTTCTGGGGGTAGTTCCCACTCGTCAAAGAGCTGGTTCATTACTATATCTGAGTCTATGATAGTCCCTGCCTCATACTTCCTCCGGGGGAGATATACATCAATATAGCCATCCCCATCAATGTCAATAGGAACGGTCTCCATCCCACCGATTATCTCTACTGGTACACCCCACATCTGGGTGGCGTCAAAATCCTGGAGAAAATAATACCAGGTAGTTATAGCATATACCCCTGGACCAAGAACTACCTCTGGGTCCTGGTATGTAATTAGATTAAACCTGTCCAGTGCCAGACCCACTGGACCAAAAGGATACAGGGGATTCATCCCTATTAGAAAATCAGAATAGACCGCCTGGTCTTTGAACTCAAAAAATGAGAATGGTGCGCTATTCCACCTTTCAATGGCACGATTTACTGCTCCCAACACTTCATAATCACTAATATTATTAGGATTGTTTGCTGGATAAATGACGTTGCCGAATGAGTCTCTGAACAACGCAATAAGAATAGGCAAGTCCTCTTCCTGCCAGTGAAGGGGAACTGGTCGCGCATAATCATCACCGGGGTCTGTAGGGTCTGCGATTTCTGTCTTCCAGATTTTAACTATATTTCCGCCATAGACTGTGCCGCAAATTAAAACGCCTAATAAAAGTATAAACATAAAAAACGAGAGTCTCTTCTTCATAGTATTCCTCTCTTCATAACATTATTTTGCTTTTATTATGGGTTAAAGATGCTCTTTAATTTCCCGCTTTATTTCGCTTAATCTCTTTAATGTGTTAAATCGTGGAAAAACTGTCCTGAATGTTGTGTCAAATGATGACTGGGCATCTTTTGCAGAGACATCCAGCCGGGCTCTCTGCTTTGCTCTTTCTTTTTCTTTTACCAACTCATCCGCAGTGATATGACGTGGAGCAGGAACAAATGAGATTTTGTTGTCCTTACCTTTTCGGACATATATTACCTCTGGTTTGCTATTCTTATCATAAGGCTTTTGTGTCTGCACTGTGGTTTGTTCGGGAAGAGGTTTGCCACTTGTCATAAGTATATTCTCCACCTGGTTTCTTATTTTTTCTGCACTTTCCGGGGATTGTTGAGCGGTCTTTTCAATCAGTGCATATAGCTTCCTGGCTACCGCATCGTTATGAGCATATCCAAGTGACTCTAATCGGAATCTGGTCACACGTTTCTCGCCGGTGTTTGGGTCGGTGAGAATCGTAAATTTCCCCTGCCATTGTCCAACCACGATGGGCGAGGTGGCAAGCGTTGACCTGCTTAGCGATTTTTTCCACCCCTCAGGGATAGAGCCTTTTTTCAGTGCTTCTAATCGTTTCTTCATAATCTCCTGTTCTTTTGTGCTGAGAAAAACTAACACCTCTTCGCCTACTGTAAACTGAGGTACCCCTGTAACATACTGACCTATAGGAATGGGACTCGTGACCTCACCGCCAAGTGTGGTTAGCGTCACTTCTTTGCCAAGATTCCCTTTTAAATATTCAGTTACTTTTATGGTAACTCTGGTCTCAAAATGTCCAGCAACAAATTCACTTTGTTTGTTTACACACTGCCCGACAAGAATTACGTCTGCGTTCTTCGTAAGGGCTTCAATACTCAACGGTTCATAATAGAACGCCCAGAGCGACGCTGTGAAACATAGCAAAATGAATCCCACTATACCCAGGAGTGTGTATCTATATTTTGGCATTTCCTCTATACCTCCAGTGTTATGAATAAAAGTACACTTCTCTTTAATAAGATAAACGTGTAAAGTCAAATGAATTCTACTCTCGCAATGTTACAAGCTCAGCATTATTTTGAAGCCGATAAATATTTCCAGCACTAATGGTTCCGTTTGTAGGGTCGTACACATCAAAGAAAGTTTGCTGCCACTGGTAAGGTTGCGGGGGATACCCTCCAGGTGCACCACCCCCAAGTACCCCAATGTAACCATCCGGACCCACAGAGACTAACATATATGCGGGTGCGTATTTTGTGTGCCCGGTAAATTTGGGAAAGTAATTAATGGCACGATACGTGGTCACATAATCGTAGTAGTCAATCTTATTCAGTGGCGGAGGAACTGTCTTTTCAAAGACGTCTACGGGCAAGGTAGTGATGTAAGCCACGGGCGTGGTGAGAACTTTCATATCGTCAAGACGAGTGGCAAGGTCGGGAACAAAGTGACCCTCCTCATCATCAGGGTTGTCTGAACCATAATGCCGTTTAGGATACGCACCATGGTCAATAAAATACGACTCTACTGCCAGTGAGAGAGTCCGCATATCTGATTTAACACGGCTAACCTTTGAGCGTGTCTGCGCTTCTAAAAAATTCGGAACCGCTATCGCAGCAAGGATACTAATTATTGCTACTACAATTAGAAGCTCTATAAGAGTAAACCCTTTGTTCTTCATAGAAGATTACCGTTTCCTTATTTTTGATTTGTACTCTGTAAAGCTGACACATTTAATATTCACTATTCAAAACTTTACCCTGCAACGTCAAGCGAAAAGAGGTATACTACAATGGTTCTGGGAGGAGAACTTTATAGCTGCAGATGGACTCTACCCCCCCTTAATCCACTCATCTCCCCATATAACGCTTCACAGAGCAGGATATTTTTTTCTATTAAGAGAATCTCATAGATTCTCCGAGACCGGAGACAAAATCATTCTACAACAACCATAACCCCTAACTCCTGCGCACAACGGCTCACTGAGTCTATTTCCTTTGAGATTTAATTACAAATTACAGGTACTGCACGTGTTTGTCGTACAGGTCGGACAGGAACTCGCTCCGCCCGATGAGGAGGAATTCATCTGGATACCTGCACTTGACATTAGTTTTTCTATGCTCTTACTCCCACATTTGGGGCATTTCACTGAATGTGCTTCGGATTCATTCCGTATCAGGTCCTCAAACCTGTGGTTACATTCCTTACATCTGTACTCATAAATTGGCATTTTTTCTTAACCTCCGCATTCACATATTTTATGTGCGTGTTTGCGAAATTGGCTCCGCTTAAGTTAGCCTGATATTACAAACAAGCTGGTATCTCAAAGAATCGAAAATATCAAAATGCAAACCAAATTTAATTAAATCTT
>JAGHBZ010000122.1 GCA_021160705.1 Candidatus Sumerlaeota bacterium | reverse complement strand
GAATCGGACTATTCAGGATTGAACATATGTTTTATGGCGAAGGTTCAGAACGTCCACTTTTCTTGTTACGCAAGATGATAATGTCTGAATCCCTCAGCGAACGAACCGCCGCACTTAACGAACTCTTTCCATATATGAAAGAGGATATAAAGAAGACACTTGAAGTTATGTCCGGTCTGCCAGTGACAATTCGCCTGCTTGACCCGCCTCTACACGAGTTTGTGCCCAAGTCTAAGGAGATGCTGGAGGAATTAGCCGAAACGCTTGGGGTAGACGTAAATGTGCTTGAACGACGTGCGGATGACCTCCACGAAAACAATCCTATGATGGGACATCGTGGTGTACGACTTGGGGTTACATATCCAGAGGTCACTGAGATGCAGGTACGAGCTATTTTTGAAGCTGCCGCAGAACTCCTGAAGGCGAAAAAGAAAGTTCTGCCAGAGATTATGGTCCCTGTGACCTGCTCCGTGAAAGAACTGCAGGACCAAAAAGTTATTGTTGATAAGGTTTATAAAGAAGTATGTGCTAAATACAACTTGAGGAAAATACCATTTCTTTACGGCACTATGATAGAAATTCCCCGTGCCGCACTTACTGCTGACACAATGGCGCAGGTGGCTGAGTTCTTCTCATTTGGCACAAATGACCTGACACAGATGACCTTTGGATTCTCAAGAGACGACATTGGTGGATTTTTGCCTGACTATCTGGCAAAGAAAATTCTGCCCTGGGACCCTTTTGCGCGTGTGGATTTTCAGGCGGTAGGTGAACTCATCAGAATTGGAATCGAGCGGGGTCGCTCCACCAGACCTGATTTGAAAGTTGGCATCTGTGGTGAGCATGGTGGTGAACCTGAGTCGGTTAAATTCTGTCACAAAGTTGGTATGAATTACGTGAGTTGTTCACCGTATCGTGTGCCTATATCATCGCTTGCAGCAGCACAGGCGGCTATTGAAGAGAAAATGTATACGAGAGCTTCACGGGCTAAGTCTGGGAAAAAAGCATCGCGCCCCAGAGCTAAGGCAAAAAAGAGATAAGCAGATTTGCTGGTTAGCAGGATAGATGTGATTATCTCTTATGTAAGTGCCCTCTAATTTTGTCCAGTGCACTTTGAATTGGTTAGCAGGAGAGATATGCTTAACCTTTAACCTCTGGTTTATTCATTCTGTTTTTTTAACACCAAGCAGTCTGAGTGCCCCAGAGCGCAAGTAAAGGAGTCCTGAGAGCATTGTGAGAACCAGTGTGGTGTAGGCAAGTAAGTATAAAATCCGCTGGTAGTTGATACCCTGTATTCCTTTGCTAATGAGCAGATTGGCGATAGTCGCAAAAAGAATAGTGCCGAATTGGAACACCGTATTTATTTTGCCGAGGATAGTGGGTTTAATCACCCAGTCCACAATAACAAATAATGTGATGCCTGCGCCAATAACAATGATTATATCCCGAAAGACAATGATTATGGTAACCCAGTCTGGTATTGGCAATGGGACAGATTTAGAAAAGGTCAACAAAACGAACGCAGTAAGTAGCAGGAGTTTATCCGCAGCAGGGTCAAGGAAACTTCCAAGCCAGGTCTTCTGGTCAAACACACGAGCGATAAATCCATCTATGGCGTCGGTTAACGCGGCAATTACAAAGACAAGCAACGCCCAGAAATAATAATGATAATATAAAAACACTGCCAGCAATGGGGTTAATGAAATCCGCAAAAGTGTGAGACGCGTTGCCCAGTTAATTTTTTGCACTCACCACTACTCCCTGTCAAAAAAGTGAAGAACTATTCGTCCTCTATACTTTTTGGCAAAATAAATGTCGCAAATCCCCGGTGCTCGTTACTTCTACCATTCCGGGCTTTTTTTATCACTGCCCTTCTCATTAGCCTCTGGATTTATCAAGGTGAACAATCTCGCAACGAAGCCAAGTGTCTAAAAGGGTCATTTCACGTGTAGAATAATTTTTTTTGTTGCTGAGTTGCCCATACCATCAGTAACAAGCAGACTCAGAGTGTGCTCGCCGGGTTCGAGTTCGCTTAGTTTAAATGAAAATCGCTCAACAGTAGAATCAAACAGACCATCCGCAGGCAGGAGATACATTAAATCTTCTGCATCCACACTATATCGGGCAGAGACGAGCAAACTGGTTGTATCCCGTGCCTCAGCTGAGATTATGAATGTTTTATTTTTATCTGGTTTTGCGGAAAGTTTGGTGATTTCCGGTGGAGTATTATCCACGATAAATATTTCGCTGACGAACTCAGCTGTCTTCTTCATTTCACTAAGGTTAGAAGGCTCATCTGAAGCTATTACTTTAAGCCTATACTTACCATCAGGAATCGTTGCAGTGGAGAAGGTATAATTTGTTTGTTTCAATTCGTCTTCAATAAGTTTCCAGTTAGATTCCTCCTCCCCCTTAAAGTATATCTCATAAATGAGCTGGTCGTTATTCGGGTCAGTGGCTTTCCATTTGATAGATACTTTTTTTGGATTAGAGTCAGGGGGTTTTTCCAGAGCACCATACGCCGAGCCCGATGACGTCCCTTTTGTTTTGCTATTCAGTGCTTTTTTCGTGGGAGGCGTGGGTGGTTTTTTCGGCTGTACACTCTCTATGGTAAGGCTTTTAATTTGTGGAGCGAGGTTCGGATGGATGTAATATAGACGACAATAGTCAAGCACGGGCATCCAGATGAAGCGGTCGCTAATTGGCATCTGTGCCCTGGTTGATGTCTTAGAAATAGGTTTTTGAGTTTTTCCGCTCTCATTCAGTTTAATTTCAATCTGAATAAAACGACTTAACGGCACCTCCAGAGGCAGGAATTCATTTTCTGGCTCAACATATTTTGACCATTCTGTCCAGGAGTCATCTGGAACGCTGGTATTTCCCACACGATACCTGAACGAGATTTTAGAGCTTTTCTGGGGTAAACGCGCAAGATACTCAAGCTTCCCCCATTTAACAGGTGAGCCCGCATCGAGTGGTTGGGAGAGATATACACCTTCTTTATAGTTATGTAGGTCCAGCTGATAAAGTGACGCCTGACTGCCAGTACCCAGAAGCAAACTCTCTCCTGACGGTTCAATAGATAGGATAAACGTATCGTCTAATCTGGTCGTCAGGACATAATCACCTTTATCGTCAACCTGATAAAGATACCCTTTCTTTCCCACTGATACAAAAAGCAATGAACTCACAGGGTCAAAATATAAACAATGCACCGGTTGCTCCTTGGGCGCCCAGATAGAAGTCACAAAACCCTCAGGGGTAATTTTTAAAATTTCAGATTTTGCTTTAGATACGACCTTTTTAGGGGTGGATTTACCCTGGGCTTTGTTTCGTTTTGATTCCTCCAGCATCTTCATTATCTCCTCCACTATTGCACCTCGTGGAGCTCGTTCCGCATTAACTACCGCGTAAATTGTTCCATCACCCACACAGATAATCTGCCTTACCTCATCCTGAGATGGCTCATATAGAACAAATCCCTTATCTTTCTTATCAATCCGATAAATAAAACCTTTGCCCTGGGTGCCAGCCAGGAGTGTGCCCTTTGGATTGAATGCCAGCGTCATTACATTTGCTGAAGGGGTATCAAAATATACCTCTCCCTTTCCATCGGGCGAAATTTTAAATATCTTGCCTTCTTTTCCAGTAGCCGCATAAAGATTTCCATCTTTATCAAATACCAAATCCCAGACATAATCCTCGTTGGTCTCAAAGAACAGAACAGGTTCACCATCCTCAGTGCACTTATATATTTTTCCTCCGGGACTTGCACCAAAAAAGACCTCGCCATTTGAACCTACTGCAATAGCATAGATTTCCATCTCTTTCTGGTCGCAGAGTAATTCACCCTTTTTCTTTTCCAGATTTACTATGAATACCTTGCCGTCATTACCAGTTGCCAGATATGCTTTATTGTTATGAACTGCAATATCCCATATCATATCCTCTTTAGTTGCATAAATCTGGTTCAGCTCAGGTGCAATGAAGAGTTTCCCATCACTGGATATACTCGTAGATTTTAATTCGCCCTTTTTAAACTCTTCAAAGGAATCTATACTAAGACGCATAGTACTTACTGCCCACGCAAAATTACCCAATACTACTAATAATATGCTCAAAACTCCTGCGGATATAATCCAGGTTCGTTTCATAACTTTACCTCCCCTTTTTTATTTAATAAGTTTTGAATCGACGGACATTAATTGTTAAGACCTGTTTTCCGCTGATGGTATAGGCTGTCGGGATACGCTTCTCAACCAGGATGATTCCTGTGGTCTCCTGGGTTAATCCAGGAGCACTGGCATCACTAAGCACATCAACGACACTCGTTGGCAGTTCTGCCATCTCAGTGCCCTCAACAGTTAAACCCACAACGGGTTTCTGCAATACTATATAAAGCGAATTGCTCGGAAAGTTCTGCTGGATATTTCTGACCAATTGCTCAAAGTTATAAGCGACTTTAGTGCCCGGAGCACGTTTGTACTCAAGTCTATTCCGCGCATCACCATCCAGAATCATCAGAGAATATGTGTCTTCGTCTATGTCCGCTGGTAAGGTGAGCTCGGTCGTAATCTTTTTTCTCTGCTCACGGTATATCTGTAGCCAGACAGTAATACTCACCTTCTCGCCCGGTTTATACTCAACTTTATCCGTTCTGGCTGTCAGAATAGTAGCCAATTTTGCTTTGTCAGTAAAGCGAACCGTGTAGTCAATACTTTTGAGATGTACCTCTTTAAAGCTATTCATCAAGAGCGATGCAACGTCATTTCGTATCTGCATAAAAAGGTCAAAACTCAATGACTGTGGGTCGGACAGAAATTCTTGTTTCTTAATGCGAGTACCATCATCCAGCAAGATTGTATAATTCATCAGTGCGGCATTATCGCCCTGTGTTTTGTATGAAGCCAGAATTGATTCCATTACCCCCGTAAATATGAGAGAAGGTGAGAAGTCTCTATCTTCCCAGACCTGGTAAGAATATGTCTTGTTTAGATTCTGTTCAGGAATTTCGACTTTGACAGTTAACGGTATCATAGGAGCCGACTCCCTTAGAACCCCTGCCACTGCAGGGAGTCTATCCTGCCGCAAGGCACCCACACGCATCATTGACCCACCTAACTTAAATGGACGGGCAAAACTTGGCATTATGGAAAAGATATAGACGTTCGTGATTGGCATATTGACATTTCCACCCTGAAACATCGGATGCCCAAACGCCAGCACTTTATCACCTTTCACGTATGTTACTGTTCCAATTGCAGTGATGTCCATATCCCCTGACATCAATTGCACGCCGAGCGCTGAACCTGGTTTAATCTTGACATTCTGGGGTTCTCCAGCATTATTTATGGACGTTCGTCCACTAATTACAGGTAGCAGATGATAGCGAGAAAAGATTTGCTTTATAAAAGGCAGAAGCCGGGGGTCGCATTGCGAAATCGATAAAGGTGTGCTGAGTGGCTCTAATTCAAATGTGCGACTCTTTCCAAAGAGTTCTGCAAGTGCTGAATCCGGTAACTCCTCTGCCTCAATCTTTATTTGTTCATACGTCGGGAAAAGCCACTGCTTATACCTGCTCCTGCTGTTGCTTTTTGAAGGAGATTTATTTTTTTCTGATTCAGCAAGGTTAAGTACCGTCAACATATTTTCAATCGGAGTGATACCACATACAGGTTCTTTTGAATAAGTCCATCCATACGCTACTGCACCTATAATCTTATCGTTGATATATACGGGGCTTCCACTCATACCCGCAATTACGCCAATATCTTTCAATTCTGGTGCACTGAGTCGTGCAAGAATTAAGTCCTGCTGAGGGAATGCACCTTTTAGCACGCCAAGAATTTCTGCGTCAAATCGCGAAATCTTTGTTCCTTTAAACACGGTTAGCCCATAGCCTTTCATTCCGGGTTTGATTGCATCCACTGGCAAAAAGTCTGGTTCTTCAGCGTATACCAGCACGCCACTCATCAGAACTCCTATCACTATAATCCATTTCAATTTTTTAACCTGTATCATTTTATTGCCTTTTTTAAAAAATAATTGACTTCTAATTCACACCATTCCGGAAAATTTATCAAGTGAAAGTTGTTTATCATAGGGTTAGTAAATAGTTTCAGTTACTTGCGCCCAATCGTCTTAAACCACACAATGCATCCTCAATAAATTAAGACGATTTGCACATCCCCCTTACAGATTAATTATACTATTCTTCAGGGAGATTAATATTCTGGTGCTGGTTTAGGAGTTGTTCACGATAAATATGCCGTAACTCATTAAAGAAATTTAGTGCAAATGGTTCACGGTAATCCGGATATGTCCATTCCCAGGGCTCATAGCTTTTAAATTTACGTTTATAGCGTAATGTTACTTCTGCAAAGATTCCTGATTTCAGATATATCCGATGGTCATAATCCTTGGTAGTTGCCAGAACCACTTTGGAAAGCGAGAGATAACCCGGGTCAATGTTCACGCGCCGATTACCTGTTTGTGGGTCTGCAAAGAGGCGTTCTAATTTATTGGTATAAAGTTTTATCTCGGCTAATTCTTCCATATCCATCAGCTCCCGGGTGGCGATGAATTTGCGGAGTATTCGTGGACCCATCTCTTGTTGATAGTAATCGGTATGATTAAACAGAGTGAAATCGGTCTGGAGTTCAATATGACCAAAATCAAGTTCAATGCGATGCAGTACCGCAGGAAGAATCTCTTCATTCCCGACAAGCAGTCCAAAAAATAATTTTACCGGTAGTTGTTTCTTTGCCTCAGCCATTGTTGTCTATGATATGCGTTCCTTCTTTGTCAATAGTAGCTTTAATCAAAACAGGTGGTTTTATTTTCTCATCGCTTATGCTGATAGCCTGGCTCAATAGATTTTTTGCTTCACTCAATTCATCTACATTGTGATAATAAATCTCGCAGATGGGTTCACCTTTTTCAACATAATCTGATAACTTCTTACGAAATCGGAGTCCTACATCATAAGTAATAGGCTCATCTATCCGAGTGCGTCCTGCACCAAGTGTCATTGATGCAATACCAATCTTAAGCGTGTCAATATGTGAGATGTAGCCACTCTTTTCTGCCACAAATGGCTCCACCTGATTGCTGACCCCAAGCAATGAGACATCATCCACAACACGTGGATTCCCGTTTTGATACTCAATTAGCTGACGAAACTTTTCCAGCGCCTTGCCGTTCATAATTGCGTCGGTGATTTGCTTACGGGCTTCAGCCATATCATCTGTAATTTTCCCCAGCACAAGCATATGTGCGCCCAACTCTACAGTAAGCTCCAACAGGTCTTCAGGGGCATCGCCTTTCATTGTGTTAATACATTCTATTACCTCTAATGAATTACCCACTGCAAACCCTAATGGCTGGTTCATATCTGTTATCAAGGCGATGGTTTGACGTCCCATATTGTCGCCTATTTCCACAAGTGTTTTTGCCAGCTCTCTGGCTCGCTCAAAATCGTTCATAAATGCACCGTTGCCGGTTTTCACGTCCATTACCAGTGATTCTGTGCCCGCAGCTATTTTTTTGCTCATAATACTCGCTGCGATAAGGGGGATACTCTCTACAGTTCCGGTTAAGTCCCGTAAGGCATATAATTTTTTATCTGCGGGGACAAATCGCTCACTCTGTCCAATAATCGCCACTCCGATTTCCTCCAGCTGGCGACGAAATTCTGTAGCGTCCAGTGTGGTTCTGTAGCCGGGAATTGACTCCAGTTTGTCCAGTGTACCCCCGGTATGACCAAGTGCACGTCCGGAGACCATAGGCACGACCACTCCACAGGCAGCCACAGCTGAGGCTAATACCAACGATGTCTTATCTCCCACACCCCCGGTGCTATGTTTATCAACTTTTGGTAAAGGTATACCGCTGAGGTCATACACCTCCCCGGAATTAATCATTGCCTCAGTGAATGATGAGAGTTCTTCAGCGTTCATACCCTGGAAATACACCGCCATTAAAAACGCCGCGGTCTGATAATCCGGGATTTCACCATTAGAAAACCCTTTCACCAAGAAGGCTATCTCATCAGGTGTCAATGAATTCCCTTCACGTTTTTTTATGATAAGGTCAACTACCCTCATTTTTCACATCCAGTCCTTCACAAGTATTTATCCCTGATATAAAGAAAAGAGATAAAAATACCACTCTGGCTATTGGGAAAACAATATATTTTTAATATAGGAAAATCGGAAAAAGAGTAATTTATGTATGCAATGGAATTAGACTGAGTTAATATTTTTTGGTACCAATAAGAGAATACCTCTCCAGATGGCGGAATAGGGTAGGTGAGGAAGAACCTCGGGGCTACCTTAGCGGGAGCAGGGAGAGTTTTGCTTTTCGCAGTGCCTTTTTAACGAGGTCTCTTACACCTGGTTGTTGCTCGGTCTGCTGGAAGGATAGAGCCTTGTTCAACTGATGTTTCTCCCATTCTAATTGCTGCCGCTCTTTGTGAATCGTAGTGACTGCTATAACAAATTTTTCCAGCTCCTCAGGGTGTTCACGCAAGTACGAGTTGGTGCTAAGTTCACGAATATAGTCCTTATCTACTCCATTTACGCCCGTGAGGTGATAAAGCATATTCCAGAATAGCAGGTTTTTCTCATCTATGTGGTCAACCAGTGGTTTTTCGTATATTAATGCACAGATTGGATAAACCACTAACCCAAATAACTCAATATCA
Organism: Candidatus Sumerlaeota bacterium; assembly: GCA_021160705.1. Lineage (GTDB taxonomy): Bacteria > Sumerlaeota > Sumerlaeia > MWCT01 > JAGHBZ01 > JAGHBZ01. The sequence continues at coordinate 6,470 of JAGHBZ010000122.1, read as the reverse complement.
AAAGGACGATAGAGTTTCAGGAGAAATTCAAGCGTTTCTCTTCTATCGTCATCTGTCTCAAATACACTATTGGTAATTACCTCATACTGCACCTGCTTTAGAGGAAACTTGCTGAGCATCTCTGAAAGTTTGATAGTCTCATCAGGCATCCAGGGACGATGATATACCTCTTTACATACTCGCTCACTCCCGCTCTGTATACCCACCCCAGTAACAGTCAGTCCGGCGTCGACCATCCAGCTGAGCATCTCGTAGTCAGTAGTCATCGGATGTACGTAGCCCGTATAGGTGATTCCATATTTACCAAATTGCTCTTTAAATTTGCGGGTAAACTCTCTGACCCACTCACGCTGAATGACAAATATTTCGTCGTGGTAAATAATGTGTTTCATCCCCAGGCGATTGACTCTATCAGCGGTCTCTGCCAGCACACTGTCAACTGAACGACGTCGGAATCGCTTAAATCCCTTGTGTCGCAACATACTGTGGATGCAATACGCACATTTATACGGACAACCTCGTTCCGTAAAGATGTAGATGTGGGCATTCAGAAAATCGCCCGGTTCATTCATTTTTTCACTGACCACATCATCTTCAATTAACAGCTCGTTTTCCATTGCTAAAGGAATCGGGAGTTTGTCCAGGTCCTGCACTACCGGATGTTCGGAGCTGGAGATAATTTTTTCTCCCTGCCGAAACCACAGACCAGGTATCTCTGGTATCTTTCCTTTCTTATATTCATCCCAGTTATTAAGGAGTTGCACAGTAACCTCTTCGCCTTCACCGGCACAGACAATATCCGCATATTGGATGCACTCTTCTGGACGAACAATGCAATGTAGTCCACCCCACATTATAGGAATCCCCGGGAGTTCTTCACGAATCAGAGCGGTTAGTTGTTTGACCTGCTCCAGTGTCACAGAATAAAATGAGAACCCTATTATATCAGGTTTAATTTCTTTAAGGCATTTGACCAGGAGTTGTTTCTCTGTCTCAGTAATTGGTTTAGGGTAGGGAACGTAGAGCACGTAGCCGGGTCGCGGGATTCTGAGGAAAAGCATTCCGGTTTCATCCAGTCGGCGATGATGCTCATAATCAAAAGTGGGCACACCTGCGGTCCGCATCTCTTTGAAATGTACAAACCACACCTCGTGTCCCGCAGATTTTAGATTGGCACCAATATAGCGTGGTCCTATTGCACCCGGATTGTAAGTTGTTATGAAAACCATACGTGGCATACTTGGTATCCTAACCTTAGATTATTGTTCTTTTTCAATAAGAAGCTTTAGTTTTGCCTTAACTTCTGGATGGAGATGCAGATACACGGTATACAATCCTAATTTATTCAATGACTCAGTAATTTCAATGCGTTTCTTGTCAATCTCAATTCCTTCTTTTTTCAGCAGTTCTGAAATATCCCCTGCGGTGACTGAGCCAAATAATCGGTCATCTTCACCGGCTTTAAGTCGGGCTACCAGCGTCATACTCTCTATACGCTGTGCAAGCAATTCAGCATCTTGGAGTTCTTTTAATGCCACACGTTGCAGTCGCAATCTCCGGCGCTCCAGCAGTTGTTTATTTTTCTCTGTTGCCTCCAGAGCAAGCTTCTTAGGTTTTAAATAATTGCGGAAATAACCTTCACTAACCTGTGTTATAGTTCCAGCTTTCCCCAGCTTTGGTATGTTCTCTAATAAGATGACCTCCATTGTCAGGTTGCCTCCGTGTTTTTTGGCGTTTCGAGTTTACGGAAATCAAACCAGATGTCCAGTACACCTATTATAGCCCCAATAAGGGGGTTCAGAAAAATCAGTATTAGCATTATTATTGGTATTAAATAAGCCGGTAATGATTTTGATTTTTGCTGTTCTAACAAAACTACTGCAACTGATAAGCCCACAAAGAAATAAATTATACCAACGAAAATTAACACTGAACGCGATACATAAAAAATTGACTGTAATTTATATAGTCTACCGATTATTTCGCCAATCAAAGCAAAAATCAAGATAAAAGCGTATCGTTCTTTTATTCTAAATCGAAAAAGCGAGGGGACATTTTTTCCAACGAGTTTGTAAAAAGGGCGCCGAAGCGTCAGAAACACCAGAAGCGCATAGAAAGTGAATATGGAGCCATAGAAATAATATGGTATATATGAGCGCATCGTTTCCCACTGCTGGTTCAAATCTTTTGCCTGTTCAGGCGACAGCGACCTGGCTGCGTTATCCACGATGGACTGGAAAGAATTTAGATGAAGTTGAATGAATTCAGCTGCCGCCTTTAGCGGTGAGTCGTGATAGATTAAGGCGTGTATCAATGCACCACATAAAAATACAACTGCAAAAAATATAGAGTAATTGTACAGGAGTTCATCGTCTGAGCCGGCAGTCTGCGGAAAATAAACAATTATCAGAGTGGCACACAGACTGGCAAAAAACGTTATCCCGACCCAATTAATCCGGGTTAAGTAAATCGTGGCTATTGAAAGAACAGTGAGAGTTATGAGTATTGTCCTCTGAGAATGGCGCGCAGGCATTAGAATAAAACGTACAAAAATAGCTGGTACTATACTCAGAAGAAGAAAACCAATAATCAGGAGCGGACTACAAAAATACACCAGAAGTAATAGTATAACAACTGCGAGTACTATTTTAAAAAAAGAGGCAACATCAGTCCGATATTGCCTCTGCTTTTTTGCATAAATAAGATTCATCTACTTAAAGTGTTTGATACAACCCGCAGAGACTTCATATTTACCCGGCTTTGAATGGCAATAAGGCTACGCTTCGTGCCCGTTTTATTGCCTGGCTAAGTTGACGCTGGTGATATGCACAGGTACCGGTAATACGACGAGGTATAATTTTCCCTCGCTCGGTAACAAATCGTCTCAATTGTCTGACATTTTTGTAGTCAATTTCGTCGATTTTCTCCTTGCAAAAGAAACAGACTTTTCGCCGTGGAAAGGGTCGTCTTTGAAACGCTCCAGATTGACTTCCCCCGGTATCTCTACTCTGATACCTCGGTTTAGGGGCACTGGATGTTCTCTCTTTCTGATTATTAGGATTTCGCGAGATTTGCTCAGGTTGCTCTACCATTTTACCCTCCGTTTATTGTGCATACTTTTAGACTTGGATAACTTTGTATTGAGACTCCAATATACTGCATTCCCGGGTGTTAAAAAGGCAAATTATTTTCCGTTTTTTTGACGTCTTCATCGTTAACGTCTATTGGTGGTACTTCGTCTTGAGGAATGGGTTCTTCTTTCTCAACACCGACCTTTTGTTCCGGTTCAACTTCTTCGGCTTCTGCCGGAGGTTTAAGGTCAGCAAAATGAACTCGTTCAGCGTGAACCATAATACGGGAACGCCGTTGTCCATCTCGTGTCTCCCAGGAGTCGGAACGCAATCTACCCTCCACAAAGACCCTTCTTCCTTTTTTCAGGTATTCAGACACAAACTCAGCTGTTTTTCCCCAGCTCTCAACCCGAATAAAGAGTGTTTCCTGTTTCGTTTCTCCACTCCTATCTTTATAGGAACGATTCACTGCAAGGTCAAATGCAGTGACCATTGTTCCAGATGGGAGATAACGAACTTCGGGGTCTCTTGTCAGGTTGCCGAGCAAAAAGACCTTATTGATTTCCAGCATATACAGACTCCCTTCGCCCAAGTTGGCATTATATTTCGTCTGAATATAAAATTACACAATTGTTACTCTGCTCTTGCTTCACCCGGTGCCACTTTTGAGGAGGAGTCGGGGGGTGGTCTCAGTTCGGTCTTTTCTGGCTGAATCCCATCCTGGGATGCATTGGCGCTGAGCTTTTCTGCAGAGACCCCCTCGCTCACCTTTTTTGTTTCTTCTTCCCTCTTCTCAGCCTCGCCGGGACGTTTCTTGGGTGGTCGGGATTTTAATATTAGATGTCGGAGAACTCCTTCATTTAATCGTAAGTTGGTCTCAAGAGGGCGCAAAACCTCCGGGTCTTGCAGGCAAAAGTTCACTATTACATAATATCCATTCTCTTTTTTTCGGATAGGATATGCCAGACGCCGGCGTCCCCACTCCTCAATATTCAAAATCTCACCTTTCCGTTCAGTGACGAATCTTTTCAGGTCTTCTATCATTCCTTTAATAGAATCGTCATCCAGAGCAGCGTCTAATACAATTACTAATTCATAATAAAGCACTCTCACACCTCCCTTCGGACTTGGCTCCAGAATGAGCCACGGTCCCGTACCCCTGACGCAATAAAGATACGGAACAGAGAGCTTATCGGCTAATTACTAAATTTTCTTTAGTAGTAAATTAATCCCATTATATTTGCTCATCGCCTCTTCAAGCGTATGTGCAATTGTATATTCTATACATTCCACCGCTATGTCAATTATCTTCTTGATAATCGGTCTATATTCTTTAATGAAAGGGCTGAGTACATATTCAACTCTGTCTTCAATCTCTCCGTCAACTACTCCTACCCCGATACGTAATCTGGGGAAATTCTGTGTGCCCAGAGCAGAGATAATTGAGCGCAATCCTTTGTGTCCCCCATCTGAGCCTCTTTTTCGCAGTCGCAACCTGCCTACTGGCAGGTGTATATCGTCGCATATTATCAAGAAGTCCTCTGCGCTCAAAGAACCAGATGCAATCATCGGCTGCAGTGCTTCCCCGCTCAGGTTCATATATGTCATTGGCTTTAACAGGATAATCTCCTGATTGCACCATATTGTATTACCAATTATTCTAAGCGGTTTTGCCGATTTTCTCAGAGGGCAATGCCAGCGTGCTGCAAGTTTGTCAATGACTTCAAATCCCACATTATGCGGAGTATTCTTATACCTTCTACCCGGATTGCCCAGACCCACAATTACCCGCATATTAGTTTTTCTCTTTGGTCTCTTTTTCTTCCTCTTCTTTTGTTGCTTTACCTTTGCCAATTACCTCTGGTTCAGCCGCCTCGGGTTTTTCTTCTTCTATTGCTTCCTCAGGAGCAGCAGCTTCCACTTCTACTTTAGGCGGCACTATAGTAAACAGCGGTGTATCTGGTGGTGTCAATAACTCAATATCTGGGTCGTCAATTTTAATCTCACGGGTATGGATTGAGTGGTTGATATCTAAATTAGTGACGTCTACTTCAATATGATGTGGTATCTTATCAGGCAGACATTTTATTTCTAAAGTTCTCACCAGAGCCTCCAGCACACCGCCTTTCTTGACGCCAATACATACACCTACGGGACGAACTGGAACTTCCACACGAATCTTTTTTGTCGCCGCTACGCTATAAAAGTCAACATGAATGATATGGTCAGTAATAGGGTGACGTTGAGTTGCTTTGATAAAAATCTTTTCTTTTTTATTCTTGCCTTTAATGTTTAAGGTTACCAGCATACTCTCGCCACCCATTTTATGCAGGAATTTCTCAAATTCGCTTTGATTGACACTCAAGAGTTCAGGCTCCCGGTTCTCTCCATATAACACAGCAGGAATCATTCCACGGGCACGAAGTTTTCTGGCTGCACCTTTTCCGTGTACCTGGCGAGGCTCAGCCGCAAGTTCATATTTTTGTTCTTCTGTCATTCGTTAACTCTCCTTTTTTTCTTTTAAGGTTTTATCACAGGCTCATCAAATAAGGCGCTTACGGATAAACGATTGTGTGTACGAAGTATTGCTTCTGCAAATAATTCTGCTACTGACACAACCTTAATTTTATCGTTCGGTTGTTTATCCCTTAGGGGAATTGTGTCGGTGACAATCACTTCTTTTATGGGAGAATTGTGGATATTTTCCAGTGCTTTACCTGAGAAAACTGGATGAGTACAGCAAGCGTATATTTCCTTTGCTCCACGTTCTTTAAGCGCAATCGCAGCATTGACAATTGTTCCCGCTGTATCAATCATATCATCAAACATAAATACATTTCGCCCTTTTATTTCTCCGATAATATTCATCACTTCAGCCACATTTGGATGTGGGCGCCGTTTGTCTACGATTGCCAGAGTTGTGTTAAGTCGCTGTGCATAGCTACGTGCTCGTTTAACATTCCCAACATCTGGCGAAACCACTACATAATCTTTCAGATTGAGTTTTTTAACATACTCAACCAGAATCGGAGCAGCGGAGAGATGGTCAACAGGAATGTCAAAAAACCCTTGTATTTGACCCGCGTGCAGGTCAATTGTTAAGAGCCTGTCTGCTCCTGCAGTGGTAATCAAATTAGCGACCAGCTTTGCCGATAATGCCACACGTCCCTGGTCTTTTCTATCCTGGCGAGCGTAACCAAAATACGGTACCACTGCTGTAATCCGCTCTGCGCTTGCACGCCGTAAAGCATCCATTATCAAAAACAATTCAAATAAGTGTTCATTTGCAGGCGTATACGTGGATTGAACAACAAATACGTCAGCACCCCGCACATTCTCGTTTATCTTAACCCAGGTCTCGCCATCACTGAACCGTTTTGTCTCCAGATTACCCGGTTG
>JAGHBZ010000014.1 GCA_021160705.1 Candidatus Sumerlaeota bacterium | reverse complement strand
TCTCAGGAGTGTATAATATCGGACAGCCCCTCAGACCTCAGAATCACTAAAGTTAAGTTTCCTATCCTGTAAGTATTCTCAGAGAGGGTTAACATCAAGATTTTCGCCCTGCTGATTATTCTGAGCTACCGGGTTATCCTGGTCTCCAGGATTCCTTGTAAAAATTCTTTTTTCTATAAGGGAATAAGGATGCCAGAAGACGACAATCATCTCTCATCACACCGTCCTCCTTGGTTCTTAGAACTCCTTAGCAGGATTTTGTGGCAAAGAATACTACGTTACTACGAAATAATTGTTTTTATTCGCAGATTCTATCCTTGCAATAGAGCATTTCTTAGATGTGCGAACTCTTTTCGCCATAATTATATGAACATCCCTCTGAGAAGCTGGCATATTTTCTTACTGCTTTTTTTCTTAGCAAATCGGCGTTCTCTACCTCAAGTAGCAAATGGAGCTAACTAAAAATTGAGCCAATAAGCTTTCCAACAAAATGCGTGGCAACGACAACAATAAGAGCAATAATCAAGTGTTCCAGTATCACAGGTAATGGGTTTCGGTGTTGCTCTTTTGCTATGTGGAAGCTGAATATGGCTAATAGCGATAATCCCCAAATCACGCTTAGAATAATAGCTGTTGCGAGCGTAAATAATAAGACCGGAACAATAAATGTCAGAGTAAATACAAACTTGGACAAAAATGTGGCTATTGTAGATTCCCAAATCTCTCTTGTAGTGTGACGGTTCTCTGCCTCCTCGGAAATATGAATTCCCAGCGCATCTGAAAATGCGTCTGCTATCGCTATGGTAAATATACCCCCGATAACCACGAGCTTTGAGTGTGTACCAGAATGTAGTCCCACCATCAATCCAAGTGTAGTAATGACACCTGAAGTGATGCCAAAACTCAGTCCTGTCTGGAATGAATGTCTCATATTGAAATAGGAGTTTTGACCGCAAAACCAGGGTAAAGATTCAGTTATTATATGAAATCATCTGGAGTTTTTTAAAATCTTCAACGTCTGTCCCTATGCCTAAAATTCTGACCTCAACTCTTCCTGGTTTTATGGATTGTAAGGAAGCGATGTGGCAAGAGTCAAGTTCTAACAGGAAAATAGAATCTTGCGTGCCTCATTTACAGGTTATTAATTGGGAAAACCATCTGTCTGGTGCCGGAGGAGGGGTTCGAACCCTCACGGGGTGTGAGCCCCATCGGATTTTGAGTCCGACGCGTCTGCCAGTTCCACCACTCCGGCACCATAAAACTATACAATTCTTTTTTACCTCAACTCAGTCCTTCAAGTAAAGAGAATAATCAATCTCGGTGGTAGATACAATTTATATTCTTTATACACAGGATAATGCCGATTGATGGAGAGGCAATGGGTTAATAATGCCCTCAGTACATCCTCCCGAATCCCTGAATTGCATAAAAACAATCAAACCCGAGCTCAGTATAATCTCTTAAATATTCTTCCCGTTTAAGAGATTAATGGGAGAATGCTTTGATTGCCAGAGCGCAGGTGGTGGTCTGAATATCAACGGTATCATAAAGGTCATAGGCATAGCCACCAGCGAGAACAATGGCAAGTGGTATCTGTTTCTCAGCGGAATAGTTAATTATCATTTCATCGCGCCGACGTAGACCATCTTTGCTCAGTCTTAGACCGCCAAGCTGGTCATCTTTATACGGGTCTGCACCTGCTACATAGAGAATCAAGTCGGGTTTAAATTCATCAAGCTTTGGAGGCACCACACGGCTCAGTTCCTTCAAATATAGCTCATCATCTGCAAAGTCGGGGAGTCCAATGTCAAAATCACTTTTTTCTTTGATTGGATAGTTATGCTCCTGATGAATGGAGAACGTAAACACAGAAGGGTCGTTTTGAAAGATAACCGCTGTACCATTCCCCTGATGTAGGTCACAGTCAACCACAAAAACACGCTCACACCACCCATCTTTTTTTGCCACACGAATAGCCACTGCAATGTCATTGATATAGCAAAACCCCTCAGCATGACCGGGAAAGGCGTGATGAAACCCACCACCTATATGCACGCCACAGCCTTTGTGTTTGCAGGCAAACTCCACCGCTTTGATAGTCCCGCCTGCACATAAAATATACGCATCTACAATCTCACGACTAATGGGAAGCTCAGAACGTATTACCCGGGGTGTCATACGCAGATTCTGGAGGTCATCAAGATATTCTGACGTATGCACAAGAAGCAATTGCTCTGCGGTAGCTGGGACTGGCTCAACTATATCCTTCTCAGTAATCAATCCCTGCTCAAGCAAGTGGTTCTTAATCATTACGTATTTTTGTGTAGGAAATACGTGAGGTCCTATATCTACAAGGTATTTGTCAGTATAGATAACTACAAACTTTTTTTGTACGGACATTAGCTCACCATCCTCAGATTTCCTTATTCAGAAAGCCACTATGGAGTTTAGTATTTTCATAAAAAGAGAGTGTATCAAACGCACGCACAAGGGCAAGACTTATTTAGTGGGCACAATGCGGTATAGATAAAGTGGAGGAAGGAACCGAGCATTTGTCTGCCGACACTCCGCAGGAGTCAGCACAGTTGCCACTGGTTTTACCCGGTAGGACATCTCAAGAAAAGGCGACCTTCTGGTGGTGAATACAGGAAATTTCCTGATATTGGGCTCAATAATCCATTGCGCGAGGTCGTGGTAAAAAGACTCCTCAGTTGATATGGGACGTTGCTCTATATGGAATGTTCTGCCATTCAATTCACGGTTAAAAAAGAATGCATTATACCAGGGTGAGTAGATGAAATTACCCCCGAACACCAGCACATCAGCACGACAGCCTTCCACCAGTTGCAGATACCAGAGTGGATAGATGTCGTTGTCGCCTGCAGTAATGATAATCGCATTTGGAGGGAGCGAGGCGAAAATACGTTCAGCGTAAGTACGGGTAGTATAGTCCAGATGACGGTCGTTTGCACTAAAATTATGGAATAACATTACAAGTGGAATTACCAGAAACAGCCAGTTCAGATGATTGAGTTTTCGCCGAACAATATAGGTCTCACAAATATTTTGTAGCATCACCGTTCCTGTAAAGAGGAGCACAATGAGGGATGGTATAATTGATATGAAATAATCTTCAATGTCGTAAATACCGTAGAGAAATATTATCGCAAGACTCAGTACACCCTGCCCAAGCAGTGCAAGTGCAAAAAGAAAACCCCGAGCAAACAGAGTTAGCAACCCACCAGCCCCGACTGCAAGAAGCAGAACAATGAATATCAATCGCCCCTTAAGTCCGAAGGAAGTGAGGTCAAAAAATTCACTGAGTAACCAGCTATATATACTGATGAGTCGCATCTTAATATAGGGAAGAATGGTCTGAACGCTTAGAGGATGACCCGCAGGATATTGCAGGAAGTAAAATTGTTTAAATTCTCCACCACTAATTACCCACAGGAGATTCTTCAGGGATGACGGATTCCCCCAGTTAATTGGTGGATGCGTATGAGCACGAATTGGGTGATAAAGAAGTATCACCAGTGCGCTGAATAGAAGAAAAAAGAGCATTGGCAGGATGAGGAGTTTTTTACGACTCCACCGACCAGTAAAAAAGAAATGTCCGAGTGCTAAGAGCAAGAAAGGTAGTGCAGTGAATGTCATTATATGGTGTAGTAAAGATACTACAACCAGAAAAAATAGTATAAGTAAATGTTTTATCTTTCCGCATAAAAGATAAAGACTAAAACAGTAGATAATAGCAATAAGAAGAAATACATATAAGGCGTAGACTTCAGCAATTGTGCCAAGTCGCCAGACAGTACGGGAGAACGCAAAAGCCAGAGCAAACGCAGTACACACCGAACTCACGTATGCCTCTGCGGGAAATGAACCACGAGGAAACAGATGAGTGGCAATAAGGCGTAATAGAAAATACAGTATTACCGAAGCAACAACAGCTAACACTACACTGGAGAGATGCATACGCCATCCGACATCACCCACAGGAAATGAAGCGAAGAGTTTGCCCCACAGGGTGTATAATGGATAGCCAGTGGGATGCGGGATACCAAGAAAATATGCAGATGTACTTAATTCTATACCATCGCCCCAGTAAATTGTGGGTGGCATAGTGGCAATATAGACAATCAGAATGACAACTACTATCGCACAGACAAACAGCATCTCTGGGTTTTTAAATACACCAGGGCGAGATGAAGAAACAGAAGGGTATATTACATCAGGGCAATGTGGTCTATGAGTACCGGGCATTCATTATCCTGAAGTCATAAGTTTAAAGCTGTCTTGCATCAGATTTTTTTAGATGGATTGGAAATTAGCGTCTCCACCGCAGAACGGTTCTTCTTAATGAAGGACTCCAGTGCTTTAACGACCTGGGGGTCAAATTGTTTGCCAGCTTCTTCCCAGCACCACTTAAGTGCCTCATCAATCGGGATAGGGTCTTTATAAGAGCGCTGGCTGATAAGTGCATCAAAGGCATCAGCAAGCCCAAGGACACGTGCCTCAATAAGAATCTCTTCCTTTTGCAATCCCTCTGGATAGCCTGTGCCATCATACCGCTCGTGGTGCTGACGAATAATAGGTAACACATCTCGTAAATATTCTATTGGTGCAAGAATCTTTTCACTCACCGCTACGTGCTCCTGGACAGAGAGATATTCTGGATATGATAAATCGCCGGGTTTATTTATAATCCTGGCATCAAGACAAATCTTACCAATATCGTGCAGGTCAGCGGCAGTTTTTATCAACTGGCATTGCTCCTCGCTGAGCCCCATTTCTCTGGCAATGCCAACAGCAAGACGTGCGGTACGATATGTATGCCCCATAGTGGAGGGGTCTCGTGCCTCTATGATGTTCTGAAGTGCAAGGATTGACTGATGATACGCCTGTTGCAATGTATGATACAGACGCGCATTCTCCAGTGCGATTGATGAATGATTTGCCAGTGCTGTAAGAAACTCTGCATCTATCTGGTTGAATGAATCCTTCTCTTCACGATTGTCCACATATATAGCACCAATTACCTTCTGTTTTATGAGTAGTGGCGCACATAAAATAGACTGAAGATGTAGCTCCGATGCTGTCTCTGTCTTCTTGAACAGCGGGTCATGGGGCACATCTGAGGCAAGAAGAGTTAATCGGTTTTTCACAGCCAGCCTCAATGCGGTTTTGCTTATCCTGAGTGAACTGGGAACCTCTCCTTTTCTATTCCGCATCATAATTGGTTTATAGACGTGCTTATCTGTCTCACCAATTATGAGACATACATTTTGTGCAGTGGGCAGAAGTGCAAAGACACTTTTTATAATAATCTCATACAGCTCCTGAGTACTCAGCACTGAGGAGAGCTGTTCAAATGCTTGATATAACCCCTTAATTCGTCCGGCAATTCTACTAAGATTAAAGGCACTCACTTTCTCCAGTGCATCTACTGATTCCCCTTTACTCTCCTCCGATGGGGTCTCTTTTGTTAGCTCATCCAGACGGGTTTTAATATAGTCCGTCGGCACTTGCGTCTCCACGATTACCTCTGAGTTATCCCAGGTGAAGTGCTCCTTCCCCTCCATTTCAACAAAGTGCAATTCGTAATCACCTATGCGGATGATGTCGCCCGGGTTCAGGAGTTGTCGACTTACACGTACACCGTTAATAAAACTCCCGTTTGTTGAATCTGAGTCAACAAATATATAGCTGTCTTTATCCCGGATGATATAAGCGTGAATGCGAGATACTCGGGGGTCGTCAAGCGTTATATCAGTATGAGTACCACGCCCTATTGATATTCGCTCTTTGTCAAGCGCCCATCTCTTCTTTACTCCATCTTTTCTATAATTTACCAGATACATATTTGTTATTCTTGTTTGTTGTTCTTAAATCACTTTTCTCATTGTGCTCCTAAACGTAAACACAAAATAAACAAAAATATTGTATAAAATAATCTCATTTTGTCAACTTTTTGATGCAAACTCTTGCAGTCCTCCACTCAGCATTAAGATTTGCATATAACATTACAATAAGATATCTCTCCGCCTCATTCTGCCTTCAATCTGTTGCTCTCTCAGGGTGCTTTATCCTGTCGGGTCTGAGTTATGAGCGAAGTAATACGCGTCCGGGACGCTCTTCAGTATAATTGTCCTCAAAAAATACTACTTTCCCATTGACAATTATTGCCTTAATTCCCTGAGCAAAGCTCATCGGTGCTCATAACTTGCAGTATCAGTAAACTGCTCCCAATCAATTATCAGCAGGTCGGCGAAATATCCAGGTTTTATCAACCCGCGTTGCTTTATCCCGATTCTCTGAGCAGGAATAGAGGTCGTTTTAGCCACCGCTTCACCGAGACTCAGCAGGCGCTTCTCCTTTACAT
>JAGHBZ010000202.1 GCA_021160705.1 Candidatus Sumerlaeota bacterium | reverse complement strand
CCCGAAGATATACCTTCTTTAAATCGCTCAACAATCCACTCAGCTGGTTTACTCCTCAGCGGACCCCGTGAAATGCGAATAGCACAATAGGTACAATGACGATTACACCCCGTGGCAATCTTAATATAATATCGAACCCGGTTTGGCGGGCAAATACCAGTACATCTGTACAGGAAACGGTCAAAACTCCAGAGAATTCCTTTCTTAAGATTCCAGATTTTCTCAGGCTCCAGAATCAGCCGTTGCGGGAAAGTAAAAGGGCTAAAGTCAGTCTCATCATTATAACTCTCGTCGCAAATCCATGGTATGGATTCTATCACGGGACCCGGGATTATGTACGCTTCTTTAAAATCTTTCAGGGAGTCCGGATGAATCTTGGGTAAACAGCCACTGATAATAAGCCGACTATCTGGTGAGGCGTTTTCCTTGATTTTGGCTATCATCTTCTTGGATAGATTCTCGTTCATCTGGGTTAGACCACAGGTGTTTACAATAAGTGTATCAGCCTCTCTGGGATTGGTAGTAATCTTCACCCCACGGTTTACCAGAAACGCACGTAGCTGGTCTACATCGTATCGATTCTCTGGACATCCCACGACATCCAGATATACCACCCCTGGCAATTTATCCATAAAAGACCTCCACTGCTTACCAGTGTAAATAAGTAAATAATTAATTCTTTACCTAAAATATAAGCGTTGCATTACAAGACTTGAAAAAAATCACTGATGTCCTCTTCTACCCTCCAGTTCTTCCAAAGAGTTGAACCCCTTCTGTCACTTTAGTATTAATCACAATTATTTTAATGCTTATCTTAACAGCTCATAACCGTTCTGTGTCAATCCCAAAGAAGTGCTTCTGAATAGATATACCCCCTAATCATCAGGTAATTTTCTGCAATTCGTATTCGTTCGTGGTTTCTATTCACGCTCCATTAAAGTAGAGAAAATTTTGCCACAGAAGAACGCGGAAACACACGGAATAATCATACTGCTCATCTCAGTAAATCCTGAACCCTCTACGGTCTGTTCTTTTTCTTTTCATTCTTCTTAGCCACAGAGTTCACCGAGTACACTGAGAGAAAAAATCTAAAATATGTAATATTCCTGCTGAATAGAAAGAAATGGTTTTTTATACGGAGCGAAAAGAGTTGCATTTATAACCTCTGTGACCTCTGAGTCCTCAGTGGCGAATTATAAATTTTTCTCTTCGTGAAGATTGTATGAATTTATGATGAAGCAATAACATTTCCTGTTTGAAATGTACAGACTGGGGGATGCATTTCACTGTATTCATTGAGGTTATCAGGGAGATTGGGTTAATCTCAATTAGGAAATGTTATTATCTATAAGGAGACTGGGAATCCAGGAAATAAAACGATGAAAATGTTATTTGTTATCACATTTTATATTTGTAATGTACGCGAATTTTTCACTACAGTTAGTTCCTTCGGAGCTTTGTAGCCATTAAACCCAGTGTGAACGCACCGAGCCACATCCAAGTCGTTCCTTCGGAACAATGTCAAAAAATTAAATATCAGAATCTTCACTTGGTCAATTTTATATCACACAAAAGTACCCTGCTCTTGGGTGTAATGTCAGGAGTAGAATTTTTTTCTATCCACAGTGCGCGGTGGGAGTCCTGCTCTGACCAGCTCATTAATGCTGTAGCCAGCAGTTATTACCTGATTTTCATTATAACCAAATTTTAACAACTCCTGAGCACTAAATCCTGCTGTTCTCATTTCAAGTGAGGTAAACCCGGCATTTCTTAATTCAGCACCACTAAAGAATTTTTTCAGGTCCTGCACCCCGAATCCTGCCCTTTTTAGGTCACAAATGCTATACTCCCGAACCAGGTCATTTATATCATAACCTATCTTGACCAGCTCACCAGCGGAATACCCAGCACTTTTACAGTGATGAACAGTGAATCCTTCAGCCCTCAATTGTTTAGCCCTGTATCCAGCGGAGATTAAACGACGGAGTTTCTGGGATGTAGTCTCGTCTCCTACAGCGGAGGTAGGATGGGTGTGTTCTTCAGAGTCGGCAACGCCGTGCTCACCTGCCACCTCGGACTCGGCTACCTCATAGCCCAGCCGTCTCAAATCAGAGCGGTTGTAACCGAGTTTTTCCATCCCGGATGCAGAATAACCCAGCTTGATAAGCGTCCGGGCGTTTAGTCCCCTTTTTAGAAGTTCCTCCACCCCTTTTTTGGCGCCTGCAACGATAATTTTATGCGCCTGCATCACCCCATCTATACCCAGCGATTTGCAAATCTCCATCCGTGCATCCAGGACTTCATTTTCGTCTGGTCTGCTTTTTATGACCATTGCCTCTCATCACCTCTGGCTATCTGAGCAATTCTTGGCTCTCCGGCAGGAGTAATTTATTTCAGCATACAAAACTTTCTTTGCTACTGATTTAATTATCAACCATATAACCCGCTTGTGTCAACAGAGATTTCAGGGATTTTTTTCACCAGAGATGCCTCCACTCCCCCCAACCCTCAACGACTTTTATCTTGCTGGTTGGGCTTTATTGAATCAGTAAATTACTTGTCCCAACAAGATACCAGTGGTTGTGCTTACGCTGAAGGATTTCGAGTAATTTTACCTTTACCCTCTTATCAATACTTTTTTCTGGCACAGCGGTCTCCAGATATACTTTCACATAAGCTTTGTGGCGAAACGGGCTGAATCGGATTTCACTTCTTGACAGATTCACTACTATTCGGTCTTTCGTTATCTCCTCAATCAGAACTCGTTCAATTGTCGCAACATCGGTGTCCACAGGTGGAGTTCTACTGACAATTTTTCTCTCAGCAATCAATCTATATGGATACTCCTCAAGCTCCGGGTTTGTCTGATTTATCCATATATTAAGCGAAATGAAATAATACCCCCAGAAAATAACAACTCCGGTAATAATTATGGAAAGAAAAAGCGCTAAATAGACCCATAGCTTTTGTCTTCTTTTTATGCCCATTCAGTGAATCGCCCCTCTTGTGTGTAAGTCACAATTTATTTATTTCACATCCAGATTTCAAATGTAAACCAGAAAATCAGATGTGGGGGTATGTGCCTCTTCCTGATTTATAGAATTTCCCTATTCAACACCAAACAAAAATTACGAGACCATTGCGATTTCAAATTTTAGTTTGTTTCTATAAGTGTGAAGATGTTAAT
>JAGHBZ010000001.1 GCA_021160705.1 Candidatus Sumerlaeota bacterium | reverse complement strand
GTGTTTCAGGTTTAGTAGTTGGAGGTAAAACAGGTGCGAAACGAATCCGATGCTTTAAAGTTCTTGGAGGCACGAGAAGGCGATACGCTTCAATCGGAGATGTGATTGTCGCATCAGTGCGAGAGGCTGCTCCGGATGCACAGGTGAAAAAAGGCTCGGTAGTCAGAGCAGTGGTGGTGCGAACGAAAAAGGAAGTGCGACGCGAAGATGGTTCTTACGTGAGGTTTGATGATAACGCAGCAGTGTTGATTAATAAACAAAATGAACCTCTTGGGACACGAATATTTGGGGCGGTAGGGCGCGAGCTACGAAATAAAAATTTTATGAAAATTATCTCACTTGCGCCAGAAGTGGTCTAAAAGGGAGGTATTCGGGATTATGTCGTTCAGGATAAAAAAAGGCGATACCGTGATGGTAATCAGCGGTAAGGATAGAGGAGAAACAGGAAAAGTGCTTACAGTTCTCCCAAAGGATGGAAAAGCAATCGTTGAGAATATAAATTTTATTACCCGTCACGAACGACAACGTTCGCAACTCCAGCAAGGTGGTATAATGAAAAAGGAGGCGCCTATACCATTATCAAAATTAATGATAATATGTCCGCGGTGTGGCAAGCCCACACGAATCGGTGCAAAAATAACTGACGAAGGAACAAGAGTGCGAATTTGTAGAAAATGCAAGGCTCAGATTTAGTTTAAAATAAAATGTAAAGGGAG
The DNA here is from genome assembly GCA_021160705.1 of Candidatus Sumerlaeota bacterium. Taxonomy (GTDB): domain Bacteria; phylum Sumerlaeota; class Sumerlaeia; order MWCT01; family JAGHBZ01; genus JAGHBZ01. The sequence goes on along the minus strand of JAGHBZ010000001.1, from coordinate 7,865 downwards.
CATTTAACACCGGGAATTGAGTGAGACACAATGGGATATACACCAAGATTATTAGAGATTTATCGTAAAGAGATTCGCCCGAGTATGCAGAAAGAGCTGGGGTATAAAAACCTGATGGCTGTACCCCGAATAGAGAAAATTGTAATAAATATGGGCGTGGGCGAAGGTGCACGTGACCCTAAGGAGCTGGAGGTCTCAATAGAGGAGTTATCACTAATTGCGGGGCAACGCCCTAAGATTAATCGGGCAAGAAAATCTATATCGGCATTCCATATAAGAGCGGGGATGCCAGTGGGATGTAGCGTAACATTACGTGGCAACAGGATGTATGAATTTCTTGACCGGCTGATAAATATTGCTATTCCCCGTATACGAGATTTTCGTGGATTGAGCACAGCGTCCTTTGATGGTAGAGGAAATTACAATTTAGGAATAAAAGAACATACTATCTTTACTGAACTTGATTTGAGTAAGGTGAGTAAAATCCGGGGACTGGACATTGCTATTGTGACAACTGCAAAGACTGATGAGGAATGCAAGGAGCTCCTTTCGCGATTTGGAATGCCGTTCAGGACATAGTGTATATATTATCTGGGCTTATAGTTTTTTGCTCAGAAAAAAATTGTATGGAGGTTGAATAAAGAGATGGCACGAACGTGCCAGATGGCAAAATTGCAAAAGAAACCAAAATTTCGGACTCGTCACCGAAATAGATGTAAGATTTGTGGCAGAGCCCGTGGGTATCTGCGGAAATTTGAGATGTGCAGAATTTGTTTCAGGGAACTGGCAAGCCGGGGTCAAATCCCTGGAGTTCGCAAAGCAAGCTGGTGAACCCCAAATTATTGTGTCTGAGGTGAAAGGTTTATGTTAAGTGACCCAATTGCTGATATGCTTACACGAATCAGGAATGGAGTAATGGCAAAAAAACAATACGTGGACGTGCCAGCATCCAAAATGAAGCTTGGGATTGCCCGTATTCTGCAACGGGAAGGATATATCAAGATGTTCAAGTATTTAAAAGATAATCGACAGGGAATAATTCGTGTCTACCTGAAATACGATGAGAATAACGAGCCAGCAATACATGGGTTAAAGCGGATAAGTAAACCCGGACTACGCCAGTATGTAAACAGCCGGAACATCCCCAGAATAGTTGGGGGGCTTGGAATTGCCATTATCAGTACATCACGGGGATTGAAAACTGATAAAGAATGCCGAATTGAAAAAATTGGTGGCGAGATTATTTGCTCGGTATGGTAAGAAATATTAGTATAAATGTAAAGGTCTGAGGATTCAAAAAGTGTCGAGAATCGGGAAAATACCTATAAACATTCCGAAAGGAATCAATGTGAAAATCTCTAATAATCACATTGAAGTTGCTGGGGCAAAAGGGAAATTAGAGCTCACGTGTAATGATTATGTGGAAGTGGTAAAAGAAGGTGACCAGATTCTGGTCAAACGCAAAGATGATAGCAAAAAAAGTCGCGCATTTCACGGGTTGTACCAGCGGTTGCTCCAGAATATGGTCAAAGGAGTGAGCGAAGGATTTACAAAGGAGCTGGAAATCGTGGGGCTGGGATATAAAGCCCTGAAGGAAGGCAAACGCATAGTACTGAATCTCGGCTACAGTCATCCTATTAATTTTGAACCACCAGAGGGAATTGAGATAGAGGTACCAAATCCTAATAGAATAGTCGTGAAAGGAATTGACAAACAAAAGGTGGGACAGGTAGCGGCAAATATCCGTGCACTTCGTCCACCAGAACCTTATAAATCTAAAGGCATTCGCTACGTAGGCGAATACATTCGCCGCAAGGTCGGGAAAACTGGCGGCAAAGTATAATATAGGACAGGATTTTCATAAGACTTAACTAAAAAATGGCAACACTAACCAGAGAAGAAAAAAGAAAGAGACGTCATCTCAGAGTAAGACAGAAAATCAAAGGTACGCCAGAGCGTCCCAGAGTCTGCATCACTAAAAGTAGACGTCATCTGTATGTGCAGGTGCTGGACGATGTTTCCTCAGAGAAAGGGAGTATATCGCTAATTCAACTGACGACTAATACTCAGGAGTTCAAGAAATCAGGACGCAAAAGCTTTCGCAATATTGAATACGCAAAGATTTTAGGAAAGAAGACCGGGGAACTACTAAAAAAGAAAGGGATTACTAAAATAGCGTTTGACCGCAGTGGGTATATATATCATGGTATAGTGAAGGCACTGGCAGATTCAATAAGGGAACAGGGAATTGAATTTTAACGAAAAATCAGGACATCCTGAAGAGGATTTACAATTATATAAAAAGATTTAAAAGGTGAATAGAGACGTGACTGAAAACGAAAAACAATCTGAAGAAAAACAGGAGCAGGTCCGAGAAGCAAGACCGTCATCAACTCCGGAAAAGGCAGAAAAACCTGAAACAGGAAAACCTGAAACAGCAAGACCTGATGCAGGAAAACTTGAAACGGCGAAACCAACTACTGCTCGGTTAATGAAGATACGCGAAAAGGAAGAATTGGACATCAAGACCTTAACATTGCGAGAAGAAGTGGTAAGTTTGAGGCGAGTAGCAAAAGTGGTCAAGGGTGGCAGAAGATTCAGTTTTAACGCTATGGTGGTCGTAGGAGATGAAGATGGGCACGTGGGAGTGGGATTTGGTAAAGCAAACGAAGTCCCGGAGGCAATTGCCAAAGGTGTAGATAATGCCAAGAAAAATATTTTTACGGTTCCATTGGTCGGCAGAACTATTACCCATGAGGTAATCGGGCATTATGGTGCCTCAAAAGTACTGCTCAAACCAGCGTCTGAAGGTACAGGTATCATTGCGGGACCCGCGGTGCGTGCAGTCGTAGAACTCGCTGGAATAAAGGACATACTCACGAAAAGTCTTGGTAGCAGGAATGTGATTAATGTGGTTAAAGCCACTGTGGATGGATTACAAAAGATGTTAAAACCTGAAGATATAGAAAAGAAACGCGGTAAATCGCTTCCATATATACTGGGGCGAAAGGCAGCTGAGCGTTATTTAAAATCAACTGGTAAGATGACTACGGTAGAGGAGACAGAAAAACCAGAAGAACCGAAAGAGGAAATACAGAAGGAACCACAAATGGAGAAAGAACCACAAGTAGAGAAAGAACCACTGGAGAAATCAACTGAAGCAGAGGCGATTGAAACGCCCTCCCCGAGCGAGGAGAAGCCTATTAATGAGGAATCACAATCAGTTTAACTTCCCAAAAAAATAATACAGCATTAAGGTGAGGCAACTCAAAGTGGCAAAACTAAAAATAGTGCTGAAACGAAGTCTGATTGGACGCAAAGAAAAACATCGTCGCACTATCCGTGCACTTGGACTGAAGAAGATTAACAGTCAGGTCATCCATAATGATACACCGCAGATTAGAGGTATGATACGACAGGTGGCGTATCTTTTAGAAGTGGAGGAACTCAAAGAATGAAGATACATCAGCTACCCTCAGACCCGGGCAGAAAACAAAGACGTAAACGCATCGGACGTGGACGAGGCTCTGGACAGGGAACCTATGCTGGAAAAGGTGTAAAGGGACAGAAATCCCGAAGTGGCGCCTCCCTGCCACCGAGTTTTGAAGGTGGGCAGATGCCACTAATACGGCGGATTCCCAAACGCGGGTTCTCAAATCCGTTCAAGGTGGTCTATAGTTGCGTCAACGTGGGCAGACTTGCTGAGCTCTTTAATGAGAACGAAACTGTAGATATTGAAGCACTCAAAAAACGACGGCTAATAAAAGGCAAAGACCCAATGGTCAAAATTTTAGGCGATGGAGAAATAAACAAACCACTGATTGTTCGTGCTCACAAATTTTCACGTTCCGCAGTTGAAAAAATTACTGCTTCTGGAGGTAAATGCGAGGTAATCGGGCAAGATGATTCAAAAACTAATTAATATCTATAAGATACCTGACCTTAGAAAAAAGATTGGCTACACGTTACTTATTATTTTTGTCTATAGAATTGGTGCTCATATTCCAGTCCCGTTTATTAACCCGGAGGCAATAGAGCGATTCTGGTCATCAATGGTAGGGGGGAGTGGGATTCTTACAATGATTGATATGTTCTCAGGTAGAGCATTTCGTCGGATGACCATTTTTGCACTGGGAATTATGCCGTATATCAGTGCTTCAATAATATTACAGCTGTTGATGGTAGTATGGCCAAGACTTGAGAAAATCGCTAAAGAGGGTCCCTTAGGGCGGAAAAAAATTGAGCAGTATACCCGATATGGGACAGTCGGACTTGCTGCGTTTCAGTCTATGGGAGTAGCACTTCTGATGCTTCAACAGGGATTAACCCTTATCCCGCACCTCCGCTTATTGTTCATTTTCACTACTATGGTCTCGGTAACCGCGGGCACGACGTTCATTATGTGGCTTGGCGAAAAAATTTCAGAAAAAGGTATTGGCAATGGCATCTCAATTATAATCGCTATCGGTATTCTGGCGTCATATCCTTATGATGTGGGTATTGGTATTAAGGCTGTTCAGAGTCAGGCTATGGCGCCAATTTGGTTTCCGATAATATTTGTTATTATGGTGGGCGTCTCAATTATGATTATCTTAATTCAGGAGGGTGCACGTAAAATCCCTGTTCAGCACGCTAAACAGGTAAGAGGAAGACATCTAATGGGAGGAACCACTACTTATCTCCCTCTTAAGGTAAATACCGGTGGCGTTATTCCGGTAATTTTCTCATCGGCTATATTGAGTTTTCCGGCGTTTTTATTCTCCTGGGCGGGCAATACACGCACAGGTGTGATGTATGTGCTAAACGAGTTATTTGCAATGCGTTCTTCGTATAATATTTATGAATTACTTTATCGCTGGTTTGGTTTTGATGAAGGAGGTATATTTTTACTTTTTAAGGCAATGAACTTTTATGCGTTTCTCTATGCAGTATTAACAATATTCTTTTGTTACTTTTATGCAGCAATCACCTTTAACCCGGTAGATGTAGCTGATAATCTCAAGAAATTCGGCTCGTTCATACCGGGACGACGACCAGGTAAACCTACTTCTGATTACATAGACTATGTCCTGACACGAATAACTCTTGTTGGGGCGATTTTTCTTGTTGTGGTTGCATTAATGCCACAGGTGTTTTCAGTCTCGTTTGATATTCCGTGGCAGATGACAGATTTTATTGGGGGGACTGGACTCATCATAGTTATTGGAGTATTCCTTGATACTCTCAAACAGATTGAGTCGCAGCTCCTGATGCGCCATTACGAAGGGTTTAAGCTTCGTCCTCGTGGAAGAGGAAGATGGTAATGTCTCTTTTTATTTCTTATTAGAATTGCTGAGCATAAAATTTAAGATGGCGGCGATAGACCATATAAACGAAATAATAGAGCTCAAGACCGCTGAAGAAATAGAGCTAATGAAGGAAGCCGGTCAAATCCTGCGAGAAATACTGGATGAGGTAGTTCGCCACGTTAAAGCGGGTGTTTCGACCGCAGAGCTTGATAAATTGGCATTCGAATTGATTAAAGAAGCGGGTTGCGTACCGGCATTTTTAGGCTATAGGGGTTATCCAGCCACGTTATGTACATCAATCAATGAAGAAGTAGTACATGGAATACCCTCACCAGAGCGTCGGCTTAAGGAGGGTGACATTATCAGCCTTGATATTGGCTTAGCAAAGAATGGGTTCTTTGCCGATAAAGCGGTTACCGTTGGTGTGGGTAAGATAGATGACCTTTCACGTCGTCTGCTGGAGGTCACAGAACAGGCTCTTTACATAGGAATCAATGAAGCACGTGTAGGTAACAGAGTGGGGGATATATCTGCATCAATACAGGAATTTGTGGAATCTCACGGATTCAATGTAGTGCGCGAATATTCAGGACACGGCATCGGCAGGAATCTCCATGAACCGCCACAGGTGTTGAATTACGGTAAACGAGGAAGTGGTCCGCGACTCCTTAGTGGAATGACCATAGCACTGGAGCCGATGGTAAATGTGGGTGATTGGCGTACCATAAGGCTTCCGGATAAATGGACTGTGGTCACGGCGGATAATTTGCGTTCAGCACATTTTGAGCATACTATCGCCATTACTGACAAAGAACCGCTCATTCTTACATAAATGAGTTCTCGTGTGGAGAAACATAGCGATGGTTTATTATACAGAGGTGTGAGTGCAGGGGTTACGGTAATTCTGAGATTAACTCTCAGGGAAATGTACTTGACTTATGTGCTGAAGAGAATGTATACTATTAGTTTGTGAAATTCTTTGGAAAGAGGTGAAGGAAGCGTGAACGAGCAGTCGACAAAAAGACGACTGCTCCTTTTATCTGTATTGTTGTATGGTAAAAGAAAAAGCCATAGAAATAGAAGGCAAAGTAATTGAGACATTACCAAATGCGATGTTTCGTGTAGAACTGGATAATGGAATGAAAGTGCTGGCTCATATCTCAGGGAAAATGCGGATGCATTACATACGCATTCTGCCGGGAGATAGAGTGATGGTGGAGCTCTCGCCGTACGACCTGACACGAGGTCGCATTGTATATCGGTATAAATAAAGGAGTATTGGCAATGAAAGTACGAAGTTCTGTAAAAAAAATGTGCCAGAAATGTAAAATTATACGCCGAAAAGGTGTAGTGCGTGTAATCTGCAGCAATCCCCGACATAAACAACGTCAGGGATAATTTACACTAAGGGGGTAAGAATCTTGGCGCGAATCGCTGGAGTTGATATACCAAGGCAAAAGCGTGTAGAGATTTCATTAACTTACATTTACGGGATTGGACGCACGCTCTCAAATAAAATTCTACAGGAGGCAGGTATAAGTCCTGATAAGCGTGTGTATGAACTCACAGAGCAGGAGGTCAGTCGCATTAACTCTATTATTGCAAGTAAGTATAAAGTGGAAGGCGACCTCAGACGTGAGGTTCAGCAGAATATTCGTCGACTTATGGAGATTGGCTCTTATCGGGGACTTCGGCATAGAAAAGGACTCCCGGTAAGAGGACAACGAACCAGAACTAATGCGCGAACACGTAAGGGACCTCGCAAAACTGTGGGGAGACGAAAAAAAGAGGCAACATAACCCACCCCTCGTTTACTAAAATACTATAATGAACCATCATAATGCATACATCTTTTTAAGAAGGAGACTAATATAGATGGCAGTCAAAACATATAGAGCCAAAAAGAAAGTTAAGAAGAATATCCCTCATGCCACTGCGCATATAAAGGCAACGTTCAACAATACCATAGTGAGTATTACTGATACAAATGGCAATACAATAGCCTGGGCAAGTGGAGGCACAGTTGGGTTTAAGGGTGCGCGAAAATCTACGCCTTTTGCGGCGCAGCTGGCTGCGGAAAACGCCGCTAAGAAAGCAAAAGAACACGGTGTAAAAACCATTGAGGTACTGGTCAAGGGTCCGGGTAGTGGACGTGAAGCTGCTATCCGTTCCTTGCAGGCTGCTGGGCTTGAGATTACCATTATTAAAGATGTGACCCCAATACCTCATAATGGATGCCGTCCTAAAAAACGCCGACGTGTCTGATATGCTTTTATAAAGGAGGTTTCTGACGTGGGAAGGTTTAATGAATCAGTCTGCCGACTATGTCGACGTGAAGGTGTAAAATTATTTATAAAAGGTGAACGATGTTATTCCTCAAAGTGTGCTTTTGAGCGTCGTTCCTACGCCCCGGGTCAGCATGGTACCGTGAGAAAAAAACTCTCCACGTATGGAGTTCAGTTACGCGAAAAACAAAAAGTCAAACGCATCTACGGAGTGATGGAACGCCAGTTTCGGCGTTATTTTGAAATAGCGGAACATTACCGTGGGGCAACGGGTACGGTGTTGCTCCACTTT
>JAGHBZ010000185.1 GCA_021160705.1 Candidatus Sumerlaeota bacterium | reverse complement strand
TTATATTTGAGGGGTTAATGATAAGATGATGTTTTACTTCATAACGATTTCCATAAAATTACCTATTGATTATAGATATTATTGTTTGCCGATGTTCTGTCTATCGGAGTGGGGTGAACTGGGTCCGGGTAGGGGTTAAAATTCAACGGTGGTGTAGTAGATAGCGCCGTCGCCGCCCTCACGTGCATTAGAAAACCATACAATATTAAAGCGTCCGTTTTTATCAATTGTCATATCGGGGTGCGAATAATAGTTCTCAATACCATCGGAGAGTAGAATAGTTTTTCCGGGCTTGTTATTGCTAATTTTCGTAAGGAAAATCTGGCTGAACAAGGTCTCCATATCCGCACGCCAGCAGATATAGACCTCGTCATCATTCCCGGCGACAGCAGAAGGTAATGAGTTGTTAAGTGTTGAGCCATCATCCACGATAATCCCGGCACACTGCGTTGTTTGGTCCTGCGTGCCAAACATTATATGGTCTACCCCATCAATATTATCATACCATACAGCAAAGAAGTTGCCCTTTTTCGTGGAGTATAAAATAGGGAGTCGATTTGTGGGAAGTAATTGCATTCCGTCAAGCGGGTAATCCACCCATTTTTCCACGTCCTTAATAAAAGCGGCGGAACGCAATACAAATCCTTCTTCTTGAGCCTCGTACCACAGGAGCATTGGCGACATCGGAGTCACAAAGAGCTGAGGATAGATATTATAATGGTCGCTATCAGGTTCAGACACAGGTCTGGTCTGAATATTCCCTTTGCTATCTTCAAAACTACACCAGATAGTATATGCAATACCTTTACCTTCCTGCCAGGCAATGAAAGGATTTCCATTCTGACCAACTATTATGGAAGGACACTCCAGATTATACTCCTGAGAACTTCGGATGGGGGGATTAAAAATCCAATCCGTTCCTATCCGATATGCGTAATGAATTTCTTGAGTCTGGTTCTGCTTGCTCACCCAGACAATATGAGGATTTGAGTCCTTATCCACAAAGAATGCAGGGTCGTAGTCATCATTTTCCTTCACATCGTCAACCATAATCGGCTCAAGCCAGTTCTCACCTATCTTTTCTCGGAAGAAGATATGAAACCGTTCGTTTTTCTTTCCCTGCCAGATGACGTATATTCTACCATCAGGGGCGGCTAAAATTTTTACGTTGGTATTTTCTGTGGAATCAGTACTGATTATTTGCGGAGTGCGTATCTTAATTGCGTCCTCCTGAGCCATAGCACTCAGGGCGATTGAGCAAACAATGAGCATAGATAAGAAGACTGAAAATATATGTTTCATTTTTATCATTGATGACGATGCTCGTTTCACTGACACGATTTACTTCTGAAGTGCTTCTAATATATATTTTCGGCGGTTCGTATTTTCTGCTTTAGTTTTCCGCTTTAGTTTTAGTCGAGCCTACACCACTCATTTTCTTTAAAAACAAATTATATAAAAGTGTCCCGCAATGAGCGGATAAAGTCAACTCTAATTCCTAATAATACTATTAATATAATGATGTCAGGTGTGCTCAAAAAAGATAATCCATAACAGATTATCAGAATGTATCAATAAATAAGACCTGATGAAGACCTTTCTGGTTTGGGCTCAAATTTAATGTTATACCGCTGAATTATAGACCACATTACCTGCAAGCACAGTCGCCAGAACTGAGAACTCCTGTTCTTTTTTCCCTGAAATCATCTCCAGCGTAATTTCATCCGCATTATTGGAGATAAGGACAGCTAAATCACAGGAGAGACCTTTCTTAATTTTACCGGTCTCATTTTGCAATTTAAGTGCTCTGGCTGGATTCGTGGTAGCCAAACTTAAAATCTGCGGTGCGCTCAATTCGCTGAACTCCTCTGCTACAATTCTCATCTCTCTGAACATATCAAGCTCTTCATTGCTGGCAAGACTGTCAGTGCCTATACACACATTTATCCCTTCTTTTAAGAGCGTGGGTAAAGGATGACGTGTATGCTTGAAGAACCGATGGCTTCCCGGACAATAAACCACACTACAACCACTGTTTTTCACCAGTTGTATATCTTCATCAGATGGATAATTAAAATGCACCACCAGGGTATCATTGCTGAGCATACCAAGGTCATATAAAAATTGTGTAGGTGAACACCCAGGAGGTTTCCAGTCTTCTGGCAGGACACCGAAAGAATCAAAAAGCTCATATAGCTTACCCTGTCCAGAGCGAATAAGCTCATCTTCTTCCGGAGACTCCGCAAGATGTATCATTATAAGACAGTGCTCTCGGTTACTGAATGCAACTGCATTCCGTAGCAGAGACTCGCTTACAGAATAAGGGGCGTGTGGCGAGATACCGTAGAAAGTCATCGTATCATTATACTGTTCTAAGCCCCGTATTCGTTCAGTAAGGCGATTCATCATATTAGTCGCTTGTTCCTCAGTCCATCCAGCTATTTCAAAAAAATAGAATTTTCTCAGATGTTTGTACTCAGCCAGTAGTAGAGGCGTTATGTTTTCTGAGACGACATCGGCAATGGTGGTGACGCCTTGTGCTATCATAGCTTTGATTGACTCTCGTGCAGAGGCTATTGCCTGTTCTCGGTCAAACATAATTCGGTGTAATGCTATCTCCTGCAACCAGTTTGCAAAACTACTGCTCGCTTGCACTTTTCCTTTGAGATGTGAAAGCTCCAGATGCGTATGCGCATTGAGGAGACCTGGAATAATTGTTCCACACTCAAACTCCACTATCCTGCCCGAATATTCACGTCTTATATGGTCAATTTTCTCTATTGCAATTATCTTCCCTTCGGGTGAAACAACCACACCTGCGTTGTCTAACCAATTAAAATCTTCCAGAAGTATCTTTTTGCCATAGAATATTTTTATATCTTTCATTTAATTTTTCAGTTGAAAAAGTTTTTACTAATATTCATTCTAGATTGTAGATACATTTTATATTAATTCCAAATTAACGCAGGCTAACTCAAAGAGGCGAAATCTGTAAAGATAATTCTGTTTTTCGTCCTTGTATAAACGAGTTCTAAGGAACATAAGGTGAGGTTAAGCAAGCATTATGATACGATTCATTAAAGGCAACCTTGCAAAAAAAGAAGACGGATTCCTTATAGTAGAGGTGAATGGAATTGGAGTGGGTGTAGAGATACCCACGCCGATTGTCTCTCAACTCCCTGAAGTTGGCAGTACTATTGAATTGCATACTTACCTCCGAATGGGTGATGACGGGTTGGCACTCTATGGTTTTCTCTCTCCGAAGGAACGTGACATCTTTGAGATTCTTATCAATACCTCTGGACTCGGACCCCGTATGTCGCTTGCCATTTTATCCGCGCTTCCCATAGATGAGTTTGTACAGGCAATCCTTGATAAGAACATCCCTATGTTGACAAAAATTCCTGGTATCGGAAAGAAAAAAGCTGAGCGTATCATTGTGGAACTCAAGGACAAAATCAGTCTCTATTCTACTGCAATGGCTGAGACTCCTGAGGAACAAAAACTTGAAATCTCAGAGAAACAGCGTGTTCGCATAAATGACGCTATTGAAGCCCTAATCTCACTCGGTATGAAACCTAATGAGGCTACTAAAGCCATTTACAGTGCGTTCAGAGAACTCGGCTCTAATACTACAACTACTGAACTTATTAAACTCGGGCTTAAATACAAATAATCCTCATATTAAAAAAACGAAGCCTTGTCCCTTTTTATGGCTGATGCCGGAGAAGGGATTGTGAACAAAATCTCGTACTTATTTATTCCGTTCTTTCTTATCCCCAAAATATAATCCCGTTATTAACAAAACATTGATACTTATTTTTAAGTAATTCCACTGTTATTTTTTTCTTGATATTTTGTTTTTTTGATAAGATAAACGTAAAAACTTTTAAAATGAGGCAAAAATTATGAGAAACACAAATATTTTAGTCTTCGTTAGTTTGGCTATGCTTTTCGGCTTTTCGGTAATCTCTGC
>JAGHBZ010000333.1 GCA_021160705.1 Candidatus Sumerlaeota bacterium | reverse complement strand
GTGGTGAACCGCACCGCATCCGGGAATGGATAGAAATAGCTATGGAATTAGTTGAAGAGTATGCATAGAACTCTTAACTTACAGAGGTGAGATTATGAATATCATCGTAATTGTGGCAGATAGTCTCAGGGTTGACCACTTAGGATGCTATGGTAGCGCGGTGAAAACCCCCAATATAGATAATCTTGCCAAAGAAAGTGCAGTCTTTGATCAGGCGTATGCGGAGAACTTACCCACATTGCCGTGTCGCACAGCGTGGTGGACAGGACGATATCTGTTCACTCAACGTGGCTGGCAACACTTTGAGCCGAGTGACTATCTTCTTGCTGAAGTACTCTGGGATAAAGGGTTTACGTCGGCATTAATTACTGACACCTATCATATGCACAAACCAGTGTACAATTGTGGCAGGGGTTTTGATACCGTTGTATGGGTTCGTGGGCAGGAATACGACCCATGGATTGTTGACGAAAACATCAAAGTAGACCTGAGCAAATACCACCGACTTCGTGGAGACGAGACAGATAACTTGTGGAAATCTCGGTTCACGCAATACCTGCGCAATGTTTCCTGGTACAAGACAGAGGAAGACTATTGCATTGCCCGGGTGATTAAAGAGACTATCCGATGGTTGGAGTACGTGACCCGGAAACAGAAAGACAATCTGTTTCTCTGGGTTGATTGCTTTGACCCGCATGAGCCGTGGGACCCGCCATCACCTTACCGTGAGATGTACGACCCTGACTATCAGGGGCAGGAGCTTATTGACCCAGTGCCCGGGGTGGTTGAGGGATATATGACAGAGGAGGAACTCAAGCATACACTGGCATTATATGCCGGCGAAGTCACCTTTGTAGATAAGTGGATTGGCATTCTTCTCGAGACAATTCGTGAGCTTGGGTTATACGAGAACAGCCTTATTATTTTTATGAGCGACCATGGAGAACCATTCGGTGAACACGGAATCATTCGAAAGGCGCGCCCGTGGAACTATGAGGAGCTGGCTCATATACCGTGGTTGATTCGTCATCCCGAAGGACTGGGCAAAGGAAAACGATTTTCGAGTTTTGTGCAACCGCCAGACCTTATGCCTACCATACTTGATGTTCTTGGGATACACGGGAAGTTGATATTGCCTTACCTGGCTCCGGTGAAGCATACTTTCCCACAGGATATTGTCATAAGTGAATGTGAGGTTGAACTTACTGGACGCAGCATACTTCCAATTTTAACTGGCGCTAAGGAGTCCATAAGGGATTTTGCCGTAACGGCACATTATGGAGCACAATGGAGTATTCGCACAGATGAATGGACGTATCTAATGAATCTTCACGGAGATAGAAAACCCGAACTCTATCATCGCAAGACAGACCCTAAAGAACAGAGCAACGTCTGGGAATCAAACAAGAAGGTTGGTGACGAACTTGAGCTATGTCTGAGACGTTTTGCTGAGGAGGTAAGTTGAATCAGTGATGTCGTATCGTTCACGCTCTTACAGAGACCTGCTTTGATTTAGATAAATATTATTTTAGCTAATGGGGTAGTAAAAAATGAAATCTCAATACCAAGTAGTGTGTGAGTATATAATATTATTCTTTTTTGTACTGACGATGATGAGCCTGAACACCGTTGCACATACAAAGGAGATGGTTATTTTTGATATGGAGAGAGAAAACCCGGTATCTAATATGCGAATTGAAGGCAAGGGTGAAGGTGTCCAGCATTGCAGTATTACACATAAACTCTGTCATTCAGGCGGGTCATCCCTTAAATGGGAATATTTTCTACCGCCTCAGCCATTGAATAATTACCCTCAAATTGAGCTTGTGGTTCCAGATGATGTGAATCTGCAACGGAGTGCTGATAAACTGGGAGTGTGGATGTATTTTGATATTAAGGGTAAGAAAACAGGCTGGACAATTCAACCGACTATTGCTCATCCATTCCCGACTGTAACGGAACTTGGTAACTGGAATGTGGGAGTTACAGGAATCGAAGGTGGCAAATGGATTTATCACGCATGGGATATTCCTGAAGGGGTCAATTTATCGGCTATGAGCCATATTAGGTTTTATTATCATGCTGGTGATGACTGGCAGGACGTTGCGCAACCAGGGAACAAAATAACTATTTATCTTGATGACATAACCCTTGTCAGGAAAGAAACGTCTGAACGAAAAGCCGAAGGAGATGAACCGCTGAGTGAGGTTGTTTTGAGGAACATTCCATGGAGTCAATTTGAGCCTCTTGCAGGCAACTGGGTTGTGGAAGGCGATGTTTTTAAACAGATGGACATCTCCCCGGGAGGGAAAAATGCACAACTTAGAAATGTCCTTTTCCGCGACGGTGTTATTCTTACCAGAGTGCGTATCGACAAAGGTTATCTGGCAGGTATTTGGGTTCGAGACTGTGAAATATATCTGAACACTAAGGATAAAGTATTGAGGCTGGTGAGAAGGGGGAGCTGGCAAGTTCTCAGCTCAAAGTCGATGAACTTACTGAATAGCAAATGGTATGAACTCAAGGTAGTACTGAATGGAAAAACCATCTGGATTTATCTGGACGACCAGCTGCGCGTAAAATTTGAAGACCCTCAGGATAAAATTAAAAAAGATGTTATAAGTCTAAGAACCTGGGAGAGTATGGCTTCGTTTAGTAACTTCAGGCTTGGTATACCAAGCTCAGAAATTCCTACTCATAAATTGTCAATTGCTGAATCTCTTCGCGAGTATCATAAATGGGTTGAAAGAATACAATCTCAGAAGAAGAAAGGACTTCTCGTCTTCACAAACCCTTACGTTGAAGATAGTCTCCACATGAAGCAGATTCTTAGGTCTCCAGATTTAAGACCCCTGGTGGACAAATATCTGTTAATCGAAGTGGATGTCATTAAGAGTCCGCAACTCGCAAGTTATTATCGTATAAGT